>DATKBQ010000241.1:0-9071 GCA_035546375.1 Planctomycetota bacterium
CATGGCGTCCTTGATCGGGAGGTCTCCGGTAGCCGACTCGAGCCGGAGGACGAGGAGATCCGCCGGCCAGGGCCTAGGGTAGCGAGGAAAGCCGACGGCGATCTCGTTCTGACTGCAAATCCTCGACTTCGGCGAGGACTCAGGGCACGGGCGAGCCCGCCAGAGCCGCAAAGGCGTACCACGCGCCGAAGGCGACGCCGGCGACCCCAAACGCCGGGGCGATCCGCTCGATCCGGCGTGCGAGCGCGCCCTGCGCGAGGGCGAGGCCCATGGCGGCTGAGGCGGCGGCCATCGCGGCGGCGGTGCCCAGGGCGAAGAGCGCGAGCGCGAGCGCGGCGGCTTCGCGGCTCCCGCTCGAAGCCAGGAGCAGCACGCCGGCTGCGGCGGAGCCGCCGATCCCGTGGAGCAACCCGACGCCGAAGGCGGCGAGCGGCGAGCGGCGGTGGCGGTGGTCGTGGGCGCCGTGATCGGGATGCGCGGGTTCATGGCCGTACCGGCCGGAGTGAGGGGCTTCGTGGACGTGGACGTGCGGGTGCGCGTGCCGCAAGTCGCCGTGCGCGTGCGCGTGGACGTGAAGCTCGCCGCGGCGCCAGCGCGCGAGGAGCCGCGCGGCGAGGACGACGATCGCGACGCCGACGCCGAGCTCGGCGGCTTGCTGGACGGCTGGCGGCACGTGCGCGCCGGCGAGGACGACAGGGAGACCGAGGAGGATCAGCGTCACGGCGTGTCCCAGCCCCCAGGCGAGGCCGAGCGCCGCGGCGGAGCGGGTCCCGCGGCGCCCGGGCGAAAGCGCGAGCGTCGCGACCGCCGTCACGTGGTCAGGATCGCTCGCGTGGCGCAGCCCGAGGAGCAGCGCGACGCCGAGCGCCGGCAGCGGGCCGTCGCCGGGGAGCCACGGGCTCATGGCTTCACTTCCGCCCTCGCGCCGGCACGCGTCGCCATGCCCTAGGGGCGTCCCCGAGTCGGCCCGCGCCGCGCCCTGAATGTCCCATGTCCTCGGTTGAGCCTAGGTCGATCCCGAGCCCGGGTCGATCGAGCTCGGGGCGAAAACTGGCGCAGCGCAGCGGTTGGCTTGGTGCCCTAGCTCCGAGGACGAAGGCGACGTGGCGGCGTACCGGTTTCCGTGAAGGGACATCGCTTCTTCGCGGCTTTTCGAAAAGATCGAGGTGGTTGCCGCGGATGGGCGCCAACCTTCGAAGGAGGACCCCCCATGCGTAGGCAATTCCACCCCGCAAAGCTGAACAAACTCTGGGCCTGGACGGCCGGCGCGAGCCTCGCCGCCGCCCTCGGCCTGGGCAGCAGTGCGTCGATCGACGAAGAGAACGGCGATCCGACGCCCCTCCAGAACGCGGCCCAGCTCATCAAGGAGGGTCGCCAGACCTTCCGCTTCGACACCTTCGGCGACGAGGCCTACTGGGGCGGCACTCTGAAGCTGCACAAGGCCATCGCAGGAGCAGCGAACGGTGGGGTAGGGCCTGGCCTCAGCCCCTCCCGAGCCCTCGCCCTGGGGCTCAAGGTCGACACGGATGCGGTTCCGCTGGACCTCCTTCAGAAGATCGCCGCCGGCCAGGTCGATCTGAAAGACCCGGCGAACACCCTGGCGCTGCTGAAGCTCAACGCCGTCGTCGGGGTCACCGGCTTCTTCAGCAAGAAGGACGGCCAGCTCGAGGCGGTCGGCATCCAGTGCGCTCTATGCCACTCGACCGTCGACGACTCCTTCGCCCCGGGCCTGGGCAAGCGGCTGGACGGCTGGGCCAACCGGGACCTCGACGTCGGCAAGATCGTGGCGCTGGCGCCGGACCTCTCCTCCGTGGCGACCCTGCTCGGCATCTCGGAGACGATGGTGCGCCAAGTGTTCCAGAGCTGGGGGCCCGGCAAGTTCGACGCCCAGCTGCTCCTCGACGGCAAGGCCTTCACGCCGACCGGCGCCTCCGCGGCGACCCTGATCCCTCCGGCCTTCGCGCTCCCGGGCGTCAACCTGCACACCTGGACCGGCTGGGGATCGGTGACCTACTGGAATGCCTTCGTAGCCAACATCGAGATGCACGGCCAGGGAACGTTCTACGACCCGCGCCTCGACGATCCGGTGAAGTTCCCGATCGCGGCCAAGGCCGGCTTCGGGCACATCGCCAACGAGCCGGATCTCATCACCCCGAAGCTGCCGGCGCTGCACGTCTACCAGCTCACGCTCGCCGCACCGAAACCACCGGCTGGAAGCTTCGATCCCGTGGCTGCGGAGCGCGGCCAGGCGCTGTTCGGAGGCAAGGCGCAGTGCTCGCGCTGCCACACCGAGGGTTTGTACACCGAGCCCGGCTGGAACCTCCACACCGGCGCCGAGATCGGGATCGACGAGTTCCAAGCCCAACGCTCGCCCGACGAGCGTTACCGAACCGCGCCGCTGCGCGGGCTGTGGACGCACCAGAAGGGCGGCTTCTACCACGACGGCCGCTTCGAGACGCTGCACGACGTGGTCACTCACTACAACCAGCACTTCGGGTTGCAGCTCAACCTGCACGAGCGGCACGACCTGGTGCAGTTCCTGCTCTCCCTGTGACGGCGCAGCGCAAGACGAACAAGCGCTGGTCGGGACGCGTGGCGCGCGAGAGCCGCGCCCTCGACCTCGAAGAGGGCGTGAGCGCCGCTCGCGCAGCGGGCGCCTAGCGCAGCGCCTCGCGCGTTTCTTCCAGCTCGCCGGCAGCGCTTCCCACCCCGGCGGGTGCGGCAGCTCCCTCCTGCCCAGGCTCCTGCGGCGCTCCCTCGCGCTGGTCGTCCGCGCCGAAGCTCTCGGCCGTGTCGCGCCCATACCCGACCGCCGGCGCCTGCAGCGCGTCGAACTCCGGCGGCGGCAGCCGGAGGATGAACGTGGGGATGAGCGTGCTCATGATCGCGTAGACCACCAGCGCGCCGTAGAGGTACGGCGGCACGGCGAAGCCTTCCTCGCGCAGCGCCTGCGCGACCACCAGCGTGAACACCAAGGTCGGCATCATCGCGACCCCCACACGCCAGCCCGCGCGCCAGTGCTCCCCGAGCATCAGCCGGCGGTGCCCGGCGATCGACGCCACGCGCACGGGGAACGCGAACGCCAGGAACGCGAGCCCGAGGGCCAAGGCCTCGAGCTGGAAGTCGCCGCGGCGCAGCCCCAGGCCGGCCGCGAAGAAGTAGAAGGGGACGAAGAGCGACGCGAAGGCCTCGACCGCGTCGAGCATGCGCTCGGAGGCCATCGCCGGCAGGCGCTTGCGGAAGCGCTGGGCCGCCATCCCGACCACGAACGCGCCGACCAGGTAGTAGACGCCGAGGTGTTTGGTGATGATCCCGCACAGGACCGCGACCATCAAGAGGAAGGCGAACTCCGATTTCGGCGCGTAGGGCGCCACCAGGCGCGCGAAGATGCGGAACAGCGGCGGCAGCCCGGCGATCATCGCCGTCAAGACCAGCGCGGAGAGCACGAGGCGCTGCCAGCTCTCCGCCTGCAGCGCCACGAAGAGCACCGCCAGGGCCACCAGCTCGGTGGCGATCACCTTCGAGCGGATCCAGAAGCGCTCGCGCCCCGAGGCGCCGATCCCCTCCAGGGACTCCAGGATGAACCCGGCCGAGGGGGTGAGCAGCGCCAGCGCCACCAGCGCCGAGGAGCGCGGCCCGAGGTCGATCGTGCGCGCCAAGAGCCACGCCGTGCCGAAGAGCAGCGCCGCTCCGAGCGCCAGGTGCTGCGAGAGCACCTTCGTCTCGCGGCGCAGCTCGGCCACCTCGACGTCCAGCCCCGCGAACAAGAACAGCGCGACGATGCCGAAGGTGGCGAAGAGCTGGACCGTCTCGTCGGCGCGCAGTGCGGGGAAGAGGAAGGTCGCTCCCGCCCCCAGGGCCAGGCTCGTGATCGCGCGCGGGATCCGGTAGCGCTGCAGCACCCGCGGAACGACGAACAGCGCGAGCAGGAGGAGCACGTAGTGCACCTCGCGCGTCAGCTCGCCCGCCCAGGCGAAGACGCGGTCGAAGAGCTCGCCCAGGTCCGTGCCGGACTCTTGGGGGTCGAGGCTCATCCTGGCGGGATACACGGCGGGAGGGGGCGTTGCAACCGAGGCGAGGGCCGCCGAGGTCGGCTGGCCGGGAGGTCGCGGCTCCCGTGTGGTCGTCCCGCGGCTCAGTCCGGCTGGAGCGCCGCCCGCAGCTCGTCGAGCCTCGGCTCGATGACCCGCGGCGGGTTCGCGCGGGCGGGGCGGACGCCCGCGAGCCTTCCCTGGTGGTAGGCGAGCGTCGTCTCCGGATCCTTGAGCAGGTGGCCGGTCAGCACGCAGACCACGCGCTCGCCGGCGTCGATCTCGCCGCGCAGCGCGAGCTTCTTGGCGCCCGCCAGCGCCGCGCAGCTCGCCGGCTCGGCGCCGATCCCGGCCGAATCGACCACCGCCTTCGCGTCGAGGATCGCTTGGTCGCCCACCTCGATCACGAGGCCGTTGGTCTCGCGGATCGAGCGCGCCGCGCGGCGCCACGAGGCGGGATCGCCGATCCGGATCGCGCTCGCCACGGTTTCGGCGCGCACCGGCACGAGGCGCTGGAAGCCCGTGCGGAATGCGGCCGCGAAGGGCGCGGCGCCGCTCGCCTGCACCGCGGCGAGGCGCGGCGTCCGCTCGATCAGGCCCAGCGCGCGCGCCTCGCGCAGGGCCTTGCCGAAGGCGGCGCAGTTGCCGAGGTTCCCGGCCGGGAAGACGATCCAGTCCGGCGGCTGCCAAAGGAGCTCCTGGAGGATCTCGAGCACGATCGACTTCTGCCCCTCGATGCGGAAGGGGTTGACCGAGTTCAGGAGATCGACCTCGCCCGCGCGCGCCAGCTCGAGCACCAACCGCAGCGCCTGGTCGAAGTCGCCGCGCACGAGAAGCGTGCGCGCACCGTAGGCCAAGGCCTGGCTCAGCTTGCCCAGGGCCGTGCCTGCCTCGGGCGCGACCACGACGGCGCGCAGCCCGGCCGCGGCGGCATAGGCGGCCAGGCTGGCCGCGGTGTTGCCGGTCGACGCGCAGGCGAGTACGCGCGCTCCGGAGGCCGCCGCGCGGCTGACGGCGACGGTCATCCCGCGGTCCTTGAAGGAGCCGGTCGGGTTCAGCCCCTCGTGCTTCAGCCGCAGGTGGTCGATTCCGGCCCAGCGCGCAACCTCGCGGGAGCGCAAGAGCGGCGTGTTGCCCTCGCGCAGGCTGACCACGGCCTCGCTCGGGAAGCGGTGGTAGACCAGCTCGCGGAAGCGCCAGACGCCGCTGTCGAGCGGCGGCTCGCGCGAGCCCAGCCGGCCGTCGAAGAGTGCGCGCTGGAGCGGCCGGAAGGCGTGCTCGACGTCCAGCAGCTCGCCGCAGGCGCAGGCAAAGTCAGGCGGAGCGCGGGGGGGCTCGGCTCCGCACGATGGACAGCGCAGGATCGCCATGGCTCGCTGGGAATCCTAACGGGGCACCGCCCCAGCCCGACGAGCATGGCCGGACACGTGGATCGCCAAGGCGAGACTCGCAGAAACCGATGGACGCGCCGCGTCGCGCAGCCGGAACGGAGTGAACGCGCGAGGCGAGCTTCCGAGCGAGCCGAGGACGCGCCGCGCCAAGGGCGCGGCTGCGGCACAGGCTCGCTGGCCCGCTCGCGAAACCGATGGACGCGCCGCGCCCAGGGCGCGGCTGCGGCACGTGCTCGCTGGCCCGCTCGCGTGCCGCTAGGGCAGCTCGACCTGCACCTCTCCGCCCTCGACGCGCACGGGGTAGCACTTCACCCCCGTGGGCGCGGGCGGGCTCAGGTTCTGGCCGCTCGCGAGGTCGAAGGTCGCGCCGTGCCAGGGGCACGTGAGGACGGTGCCCTCGACGTCGCCTTCGCACAGGGGAGCGCCGGCGTGGGTGCACTCGGCGTCGATCGCGAACAGCCGGCCGCCGACGTTGAACAGCGCGAGCTCGCGCCCGCCGGCCTCCACCGACACGGCGTTTCCGGGCGTGAGCGCGGCCGCGTCGGCGACCTTGGTGAAGATTCCCATGGGTTGGTCTCTGGTCTGGGGTTGCCGCCCGGGAGCATGCACGATCCGCGGGGAATTTGCATCCCTGGAGCGCGCGGCGCGAACGCCGTAGCCTGTGGGCGGAACCCGTCCCCGGAGGTGGAGCTTGAAGATCGCCTGGATCCCGATGCTGCTGTTCGCCGGCTGCGCCTCCGCGCCGACGCTCGACGAGTCGCGCATGGTCGACCTCACTTGGCCCTTCGACGCGGGCACGCTCTACTGGCCGACCTCGGAGCCGTTCCGGCTCGAGCGCACCGCCTGGGGCGCGAGCGAGCAAGGTCACTGGTACGCCGCGGCGCGCTTCAGCGCGGCCGAGCACGGCGGTACCCACCTCGACGCGCCCGTCCACTTCGCGAGCGGGCGCCGGCCGGTCGACGAGATCCCGCTCGAGCAGCTGGTCGGCCCGGCGCGCGTGATCGACGTGCGCGCGGCCTGCGCTGCGAACCGCGACTACGCCGTCTCGCCGGCCGACATCGAGCGCCACGAGGCGCGCCACGGGCGGATCCCGCCGGGCGCCGTCGTCCTCGTATGGACGGGCTGGGGCGAGCGCTGGCCGGACGCGCGGCGCTACCTCGGGAGCGCCGAGCGCGGCGAGGGCGTGGAGCTGCACTTCCCGGGCCTGTCCGCGGCCGCCGCGCGGCTCCTCGTGCAGCGCCACGTCGACCTGGTCGGGATCGACACCGCCAGCCTCGATCCCGGTCCCTCGAGCGATTTCGCGGCCCACCGGATCCTGCTCGAGGCCAACGTGCCGGGCCTGGAGAACGTCGCGAACCTCGAGCGGGTCCCCGAGCTCGGCGCCACCGTACTCGTTCTGCCGATGAAGATCGCGGGCGGCAGCGGGGCGCCGGCGCGGATCGTCGCCTTCCTCCCGTGACGGGGAGCCGGCCCGCCGCGTTGGAAAGCGCGCGCGCGGCCGAGTACAACGTCCCGCCTTCGAAGCGAGGTGAGAGCATGAGAGCGTTCCTGGTCCGCGCCGGTGCCCTGGCGCTCGTCGCGACCGCAGCCCTGGGGCTGGTCGCGGCGGACGAGGGCATGTGGCTCTTCAACAACCCGCCGGCGCAGCTCCTGAAGGAGCGGTACGGCTTCGAGCCGCCTCGAGAGTGGCTCGAGCGCTTGCAGAAGTCGTGCGTGCGCTTCTCGACCGGCGGCTCGGGCTCGATCGTCTCGCGCGACGGCCTGGTGATGACCAACCACCACGTGGCCTCGGACGTGCTCGAGAAGCTCTCGACGCCGGAGAAGAACTTGCTCGAGACCGGCTTCTACGCGCGCACCCTCGAGGAGGAGATCCCGGCCGGCGACCTGGAACTGCGCATCCTCTGGACGATGGAGGACGTGACGCCGCGCATCGAGGCCGCCGCCACGGGCAAGCCGGCGGCCGAGGCGAACCAGGCGCGGATGAAGGCGATGACCGAGATCGAGGCCGAGGCCGAGGCGCGCACGGGTCTCGACTGCGAGGTGGTCACGCTCTACAAGGGCGGGCGCTACCACCTCTACGGCTACAAGCGCTACGCCGACGTGCGCCTGGTGATGGCACCCGAGGGGCAGATCGCGTTCTTCGGCGGCGACGTCGACAACTTCGAGTACCCGCGCTACTGCCTCGACGTCACCTTCTTCCGGATCTGGGAGGACGGGGAGCCCTTGAAGCCCGAGCACTGGCTGTCGTGGAGCGAGGCCGGCGCGGCGGAGGGCGACCTGGTCTTCGTCGCCGGCCACCCCGGCAGCACCCAGCGCCTGTACACCATGGCGCACCTCGACTTCCTGCGCGACGTGCGCTACCCCGAAGTCTTGCGCTTGCTGTGGCGCCGCGAGGTCAAGCTGAAGACCTTCTCCGAGCGCGGCGAGGAGAACGAGCGCACCGCCCACGGAGAGCTGTTCAGCGTGCAGAACTCGCGCAAGGCCTACACCGGCATGCAGGCCGGGCTCCTGGACCCCGCGATCTGGAACGCCAAGCAGGAGGCCGAGAGCCTCCTGCGCGCCAAGGTCGAGGCGCTGGAGGAGTCGAAGGCCAAGTGGGGCGACGCTTGGGTCGACTTGGCGGCGGCCGAGCAGCGCGCGGCGGATCTGTACGTGCGCTACCTGGCGCTGGGCTCGCGCGGCATGTCCCTCGGCGGCGACCTCTTCGGCATCGCCCGCCACCTGGTGCGCCTGGCTGCGGAGAAGGAGAAGCAGAGCGCCGAGCGGCTGCGCGAGTACCGCGAGTCGGAGCTGGACTCGCTCTTCCTCGAGCTGTACTCGCCCGCGCCGATCCACGAGCCGCTCGAGATCGAGCGCATGAGCGGCTCGCTGACCTTCATGGCCGAGCTGCTCGGCGGCGACGATCCGCTGGTGATCCAGGCCCTCGACGGGCGCTCGCCCGCCGACCGCGCGCAGCTCCTGGTGCGCGGCACCCGGCTCGGCGACGTCGCGGAGCGCAAGCGGCTCGCCGAGGGCGGGCGCGCCGCCCTCGAAGCGTCGAAGGACCCGATGATCCAGCTCGCGCGCCGGCTCGACCCCGACGCCCGCGCCCTGCGCAAGGGCTGGGAGGACTCCGTCGAGAGCGTCGAGAACGCCTCGTATGCCAGGATCGCCGCCGCGAAGTTCGCCTTCGAGGGGGAGGACGTCTACCCCGACGCGACCTTCACGCTGCGCCTCGCCTTCGGCACGGTGAAGGGCTACGAGGAGAATGGACAGCGGGTCGAGCCGTTCACGCGGCTGGAGGGCCTCTACGAGCGCGCCGAGGCGCGCGACGAGAAGGCCTTCGACCTGCCGCCGCGCTGGATCGAGCGCAGGGAGGCGCTCGAGCTCTCGACGCCGATGAACTTCGTCTCGACCTGCGACATCGTCGGCGGCAACTCGGGCTCGCCGGTCGTCGACCGCGAGGGCGACGTGGTCGGCCTGATCTTCGACGGCAACATCCACAGCCTCGTGTTCTCGATCGCCTACACCGACGAGCAGGCGCGGGCGGTGTCGGTCGACTCGCGGGCGATCGTGGAGGCCCTGCGCAAGGTCTACGACGCGGCTGCCCTGGCCGATGAGCTCACGCGGCGGTGACGGCGGCTTCCCGCGCAACTGGGCAACTTCTGAG
>DATKBQ010000242.1:0-2212 GCA_035546375.1 Planctomycetota bacterium
AGCCGTAGGGACCCTCCAGGAGCTCGGCGCGGGAGAAGAAGAACCCGTCCGAGCCCCGGCCGCCGCGGCGGTTGCGCTCCAGGTGCTCGGCCATGTCCTCGGGCTCGCGCAGGTGGAAGTCGCCCGCAGGGAGCACTCGCAGCGCGATGCTCACCGTGGTGTCGCCCAGGCGTCCCGACCAGCGCCCCCTGATCTGATCGCCGGCCGAGCCGTGGGAGCTGGAGCCCGCGAGCGCGGGCAGCTCGAGCGAGAGCCCGAGCTCGGGAAAGGTCGCGGTGTCCCTCTGCGCCGCCTGCAGCGGCGCCGCGGCGAGGGAGAGGATCAGTGCCGGGATCATGCCCGTCAGGTTATCCGCGACCGGGGCTGCGCGCATGGGCCGCAGCGGTCCCCTGCGCGCTGCGCCCGGCCCTGCCGCGAGGAATGGGCGATCGTTCCCGCCGGCGCGACGCCACCCGGCCCGAGGGAGGAATTCGAGCCCGGGATTCCGTATCCTGCTCGGTCCGCCGTGATGCACTTCCCCGCGACGAGCCGAGGATGAAGGACACCCACCAGCCGGACGAACACGCATCCACGGGCGAGAGCACCGCGCGCCCTTCCCTCCCGCGGTCCCAGGTGCGCCCGTGAAGCGGATCGTGGTCGTCTCGAACCGCCTCCCTTCCGTCGAGCTGGCGCACCGCTCCGGCAAGCCCGAGATCCCGGCCGGGGGCCTCGCCAGCGCCGTGTTCGGCGCGCTGCTGCGGGAGCCGGACAACCTGTGGTTCGGCTGGAACGGCAAGGCCGGATCCGATACCGACGCGCCGCCGCTCGCGCGCCACGACATCGGCCCGGTGCACCTCGCCGCCATGTCGCTCTCGCGCACCGAGTACGAGCGCTACTACCACGGCTTCTCGAACGGGGCCCTGTGGCCCCTGTTCCACTGCTTCCCGGAGCGCGCGCGCATCGATCCGGCCGACGAGGCCGGCTACAAGCACGTGCAGGTGCGCTTCGCGCAGGAGCTGCGGCCGCTCCTGCGCCCCGACGATCGGGTGTGGGTCCACGACTACCATCTGCTCCTCTTCGGACGCGAGCTGCGCGAGCTCGGCTGGCACGGCCGCACGGGGTTCTTCCTGCACATCCCCTTCCCGCCCTACGACATCTTCCGCGCGCTGCCGGATCCGCGGGACTACCTGCAAGGGCTGATGCAGTACGACCTGGTCGGCTTCCACGTGCGGGGCTCGGTGGACAACTACGCCTACGCCTGCCAGCGGGAGCTCGGCGCGAAGTGGGACGGCCGCCGGCTGCGGGCGTGCGGGCGCGAGCAGCGCGTGGGCGCCTTCCCGATCGGGATCGATCCGGACGCCTTCCGGCCCTCACCCGGCCGCCGGCCGACGCGCGAAGGGCTGCTCAAGCACGAGGTCGCGGGGCGCCAGCTGATCCTGGGGGTCGACCGGTTGGACTACACCAAGGGCATTCCCGAGCGCATGCTCGCCTTCGGTGAGCTGATCCGCGGCCACTCGCAGTGGCGCAAGAAGGTCTTCTACGTCCAGATCGCCGCCCCGAGCCGCACGCGCGTGCCCTCCTACGTCGAGCAGAAGCGCACGGTCGACGCCATCGTGGGCCGCGTGAACGGCGAGCTCGGCGAGCCCGACTGGACGCCGATACGCTACCTGTACCGCTCCTATCCGCGGGACCACCTGGCGCGCTTCTACCAGGACGCCGACGTCGGCCTGGTGACACCCTTGCGAGACGGCATGAACCTGGTCGCCAAGGAGTTCGTCGCCGCGCAGCCGCTGGAGACACCCGGCGTGCTCGTGCTCAGCCGCTTCGCCGGCGCCGCCGAGCTCATGCCCGCCGCGGTCATGGTCAACCCCCACGTTTCCACCGACATCAGCCGGGGCCTGGAGATCGCGCTGCGCATGCCCCTCGAGGAGCGCAAGGCGCGCCACCGCGAGCTCTTGCAATCCGTCCTGGCCATGACGGCCGACGACTGGGCGCGCGCGTTCCTCGACGCGCTCGAGGGAGAACGGGAACTGGAGCTCGCGCGGCCGGCCCGCGCCTCCCCCACCGCCCTCCGCCGCCCCGGTTCCGCCACCCGCAACAGGTAAGGGCCCGCCCCGCGATTCTTCCCGGGCATCGAGCGCGACCCGCCGCTCTAACGATCCCTCGTGCAGCACGCGCTCGCTCCGCTCGCGGCTTCGGCCCGCGCGTTGCGACCCGCAGCGACGCTTCATCG
>DATKBQ010000243.1:0-2032 GCA_035546375.1 Planctomycetota bacterium
ACCTCCGCGTAGGCGGCCGCGCCCAGCTCGTGCAGCAGCTTCGTCGAGCCCTCCACGTCGGTGAAGAGGAAGGTGACGGTTCCTCGAGGAAGATCCCGCCGCATGCCTCAATGATGACGCCGGACGGGACCCGCTGTCACGGCGCCGGGTCGACCCTCCAAAGAGAGAGCCCCACGGATGTGGGGCTGAGTAGCGGGGGCAGGATCTGAACGACTTCCTGCGACCGCGTTCTCGCCGCAAGTGCGGGTTCGAGCTTACGCCGCGTCGCCCGTCTCGAGCGGAAGCTCGCCCGCACGTCCGAGCAGCCAAGCCAGCTCTGTGCGGGAGCGGACGTCGAGCTTCCCGTAGACGTTGGTCAGGTGGTACTCGACGGTCCGCTCGCTCACGAAGAGCGTGGCCGCGATCTCACGGTTGCGCAGGCCACGCTCGACGAGGGCGACCACGCGCAGCTCGTGCGGCGTCAGCCGCGCCCGCAACCCGTCGCTCTCGCCGCGTGTCCTCCCCCGCGTCGCGGCGAGCTCGCGGCGCGCGCGTTCCGCCCACGGCGCGGTGCCCAGCTGGACGAACGTCCCGAGCGCCGACCTGAGGTGCGTCCCCGCGTCGCGGCGCCTCCTGGCCCGGCGCAGCCGCTCGCCGTAGCAGAGCTCCGTCCGCGCGAGCTCGAACGGCGTCGCCGTCCGCCGGTGGTGGCGCAGCGCCTCGGCGAACTCGTCGTCGAATGCGGAGGGTGGAGCGAGCAGGCCGCGGCAGCGGTGTAGCGCGGCAGCGGCCCAGGCGCGACCCGAGCCGCGCACGCGCCGCTCGAACTCCTCGCAGAGGCTGCGTCCCTCGGACACGCGCCCTCCGCGCACGTAGGCCTCGATCAGGTCGGAGGTGGCCTGCCCGATCGCCGGGTCGAGCGTCGCGCGGCCGACCTCAGACGCGACCAGCGGCTCCAGCGCGTCGACCGCCCGCTCGACATCGCCGAGCCCCAGCTCGAGCAGGCCGGCCGCGGACCGCGTCCAGCCGAAGAGGACATCCTCGCTTCCAGCCATGAGCGCGGCAGCCTGCTCGAGCCGGCGGCGGCACTCCGCCGCGCGCCCTCGGGCCGCGGAGATTCGCGCCAGCGTGGCCAGGCACGATGCGACCTGCGGCGTCTGCCCCAGCGCTTCGGCGAGCCGGCGCGCCTCCGCGGCGCGCGCCTCCGCCGCGCTCCAGCGGCCGAGGCGGAAGTCGATCGCCGCGCGCGTGTCGATCCAGCCGGCCAGGAGCCTGTCGCGCGAGCGCCGGCCGTGCTCGATCAGGCGGTCGAGCACCTCCGCTGCGACGCCGTACTGCTCCGTCCAGTAGAGCGCGAGGATGTCGCTGCGGAAGGGCCCGCGAGCGAGCTCGCCCTCGCGGGCCTCGGCGAGCGCGCGGCGGATGAGCCGTTCCCCCGCTCGCCCGTCCCCCGCGAGGAGCATCGTCACGCCGGCGCGGAGGTCGATCGTCGCCTGCGAGCCGGAACCGGCGGCGAGCTCACGCGCGCGCCGCGCCGCCGCGCGTGCCTGCGCCGGCTCGCCCCCGATCGCGGCCGCAAGGCCTGCGTCAGCGTAGAGGTCGGCTGCGAGAGCGGCGTCCGCGTCGCCGAGCGCGGCCCCCTCCGTCAGCAACCGCTCGTGGGCATGCAGGAACTTCCCCTCGGTGATGTCGAGCCAGCCGTGCAGCCGGTGGATCTGCGCCGCCACCTCGGTCGTCGCGCCTTCGACCGTCGCCGCCTCGAGCAGCGCGCGGGCCCGACGGGGCCGCCCTGCGACGTAGGCCGCCTCGGCCGCGGCCAGCACCTCGTGGGTCGATCCTCCCTCGTGCTCGGCGACCAGCCCGGCCAGAGCGGCCTCGAGCCGGCGTGCGGCCTCGAGCGCGGCCTCGAGCCCCTGCGCGTCTCGACCACCCGCATCACCGTCGGGATGCCGGTGACCTTCGACGCCTCCTCGACGGTCGATCCGAACGGGAGCGGCGTGCTCCCGCAGAGCGGCGCGTGGACGTTCGGCGACGGCGGCAGCGCCAACGGGCT
>DATKBQ010000244.1:0-2966 GCA_035546375.1 Planctomycetota bacterium
GGGGATTCTACGGCCCCGGATAGCTAGGACAGATCCAGGCTTGGGTGAGAAGGCACGGCGAGGTTCCATCCCGGACCGATTCACGCGCCGCGCCTGCGGCGCGGCGGCGCCACATGCCCGGCCCCGCGCGCGAGCCGATCCACGCGCCGCGCCCAAGGCGCGGCTGCGCCACATGCGCGCTTCGCGCTCGTGGCGCGGGGGCCTCGCGTCGTCGCTCGGTTCGCTCGCTCGACGCTCAGGGCACGAGCAGGCGGTACTGCCTGTCGGCGACCTCGAGCTCGACCGGGGTCTCGCCGCGGAAGTCGCCGTCGACCTGGTAGGCGACCGGGCAGTCGGACTCGATCTTGACCCTGCGGGCGCGGCGCAGCTCGCCGGCGCTGCCGGGCAGGTACGCGAGCAGACCGCGCAGGGCCACGCGGGCGAGGGCCGTCCGGCTGGCGTCGCGGAAGAGGTAGACCTCGAACAGGCCGTCGTCGAGGTGCCGGTCGGGCGAGAGGCGGAACACGCCGCCGTAGTGCACGATGTTGCTGACCAGGACGAGCCCGAACTCGCCCTCCACCGCACGACCGTCCAGCTCGACCCGCAGGCTTGGCGCGCGGTAGCCGCGCAGGGCGCGGAAGAGCGCTCCGACGTAAGCCGCCTTGGTGATCGGCCCGGTGCGGCGGCGCTCCACCTCGCGCACGGCCATCCCGTCGATGCCGACGCCGGTGACCAGGAACGAGAGGTGGCCGTTCACGCGGGCGGCGTCGATCCGCGCCAGCTTGCGCGCGGCCATGACCTCGAGCGCGCGGTCGACGTCGCGCGGCAGGCCGAGGTCGAGGCCGAGCACGTTGGCCGTCCCGAGCGGGACCAGCCCCACCGGCACGTCGCTGTCGCACAGCCCGTCGAAGACCTCGCGCAGCGTCCCGTCGCCGCCGACGGAGACGACGAGATCGCACTCGGCGTCCAGGCAGCGCACGCGGGCTCGGCCGCACCCGCGCGCGGTCGTCAGGTGCAGCTCGGCTTCGACGCCCCGGCGCAGGAGCCCCTCGACCACCTCGCGGCCGACCTTGCGCCCGCGCCCGCGCCCGGCGATCGGGTTCGCGACGACCAGCGCGCGCCGGAAAGGCGGCACATCGTCCCAGGCTCGGATGGCAGTGGCGGCTGGCGCGGCCGCTCGCTCGGCGTCGGGGTAGGGGCTCAGCATGCGGTCGCGGCCTGGCGCGCCGGCCCCAGCATAGCGACTCAGCGTGGAGCGCCGCGCAGCGCGCGCCGGAGGGTCTCGGCGGTCACGGCGTAGACCACGTGCGCGGCGAACGCGGAGCCATGCTCTCGCTCCAGGACCGCTGCGGGCGGTGGTGTGATCGCCTTGGCGGGAACCAAGATCCTGTTCGAGCTCAGCCAGAGGCCGGCACCGAACGGCATGCCGGCCCAGGCGGTCAGACCGGGCGCGATCTCGCTCAGGGCGCCGTACAGCGCGCCGACGGCGGTGGCCAGGCCGTAGTGCACTCCGGCTCGCTCCTCGCGCTGCTCTTCCTGCGTGAGCGCGCGCCCACCCACGGCGCGCGCGACTGGGGAGGCCTCGAGTTCCGGGGCCGGCTCCCGCTCGCTCGAGCCATCCGCGCGCCGTTCCCCGGCGAGCCGTTGCTCGGCGCGCTGGACGAGGGCTTGGAAACGGCCCATGGCCCAGGCGCCCGCGAGGCCGCCGACCGTCCCCGCCGCGAGCCCGGCACATATCCGGCGCGCGGACAAGCGATGGGGGTGGGTGCGCATCGAAGACCGATCTCGCCTTACGCAGGAGGAGCTCGGTCATTGCCCGAGCGTGCAGGGCTATGCTCTCGCGCCATGTCGAGGGACGCACGCGAGACCACGCTGGTCTTCGGCGGCAGCGGCTTCCTGGGAACCCACGTCGTCGCCGAAGCGCTGGCGCACGGCGGGCGGGTGGTCTCGGCCAGCCGCGCCGCGGCGAGCGCGCCGAGGACGTCCGGTGCACGCGAGCCGGTCCGGGTCGAGGCGGACGCGCTTCGCGAGGGCGAATGGGAGGCCTTGCTCGAGGAAGAACGCCCGGCGCGCGTCGTGCTCTGCACGGCCCTGTCCCGTGGCGCGGACTGCGAGGCCTACCCGGCCCTCGCCAGAACCCTGAACGCGGAGCTGCCGCGCCGCGTGGCGAGTTGGTGCGCCCAGAGCGGCGCGCGACTCGTGCACGTCTCGACCGACCTCGTCTTCGGCGCGACACCGCCGCCGCCGCAGGGCTTCCGCGAGGACTCTCCGCCCGGCCCGCTGTCGGTGTATGGCAAGACCAAGGCCGAGGGGGAGCGCGCGGTGCTCGAGGTGTTTCCGAGCGCGCTTGTGGTGCGGCTCCCGCTGCTCTACGGCGACTCCGCCGGCCGCGGCCTGGGGGCGTCGGACAGCCTGCTTGCGGCGATCTCGCGCGGGGAGACGCCGATCGGCTTCCAGGACGAGTTGCGCACGCCGCTCGAGGTGCGTGCCGCCGCCGCCGCGATCGTCGAGCTGGCCGCGGGGGAGGCGAGCGGCTTGCTGCACGTCGCCGGGAGCGAACGCGTGACGCGCTTCGAGCTCGCGCTGGAGGTGTTGCGCGCTGCCGGATACGACGAGCTCGAGGCGCGCTCGATGGTGCGCGCGGGATGGAGAAGGGATGTCGGGCTCGAGGCGGTGAGACCGGAGGATGCGTCGCTGGATTCGCGGTTGGCGCGGAGGATGATCGCGACTCGGCTGCCGGGGGCGCGGGAGGGGTTGGCGGGGATGCGGGGGTGAAGGCGTGATTCTCCGAAAGAGCGACCGGGCTCGTGATGGGGACTGTCCCGGGCGAGGGATTACACGGCGAGGATGGACGGTGCAGGGGCGCGCTTCGCGCGCGAAGACGCTCCGCGTCCGGTTCGGCCGCTCGAGCGCCGAACCTACCGCGGAGTCTAGGTGGCAGAGCTTCGCGCCCGAATGGAAGAACGAGGCGGCAGGGTCTCGCCAAG
>DATKBQ010000245.1:0-4693 GCA_035546375.1 Planctomycetota bacterium
GCGCAGGGGTGCTGCTCGAGGTCGACCTCGTCGAACTTCTCGCCCGCCCGCAGCGACTCGTTGAGGAGCTGCCCGGTGATCAGGTTGCGCAGGCGCGTCTTGACGATCACGCTCGCGCCGCGCGCGGTGGGCGTGCTGAAGGTCACGTCGACGATCGTCATTGGCGCGCCACGGAAGACGATGCAGTCGCCGCGCTTGAAGTCGGAGGAGTCGATCATCCCGAGGGCAGTGTAGCCGCGCTCCGGCGCCGGCTCGGCCGGCCCTGGCAGCGCCGGCACAGGTGCGTGCCGCGCTGGGCGACGACGATGCGCCGGATCGGCTCGCCGCAGGCGGGACAGGGCTCGCCGGCGCGGCCGTACACCCGGAACTCGTCCTGGTAGCTACCCGGCTCGCCATCGGGCGTCCGATAGAACCCGTCGAAGCTGGAGCCTTCGCGCAGGATCGCCTCGCGCAAGGTCGATCGGATGGAGGCGTGCAAGCGCGCCGCCTCCTCCGCGCTCACCCGGTCGGAGCGGCGCAAAGGGTGCAGGCGACTCGCGTGCAGCGACTCGTCGGAGTAGATGTTCCCGAGCCCCGCGACGAAGGTCTGGTCGAGGAGCAGCGGCTTCAATAGCCGCCGGCGCGCGCGCAGCTCCGCGTGGAGCCAAGCCGCCGTGAACTCGTCGCCCAGCGGCTCGGGCCCCAATCCTCCCAGCAGCGCCTCGAGCTCCTCGGTGAACCAGATCCGGCCAAACTTGCGCGGATCGACGAAGTGCAGCGTCCGGCCATCGTCGAGCCCCAGGCTCAGCCGGCGGTAGGGCCCGGGCTCCCAGGAGCGGGACTCGACGTGCATCCGCCCGGTCATGCGCAGGTGGCCGACGAGCCAGCCCGCGGGCCGCCCCGCGCGCGAGAGATCCATGACGATGAACTTGCCGCGCCGCCACACGCGGCGGATGTGCGCCCCGCGCACGGCCCGCGTGAAACGGATCGCGGTCGAGCCGCCCAGGGTGCGCTCCCAGCGCACGTCCGCCGCCCCGATCGCGCGGCCCTCCAGTCGCGGGCGGATCAGGCGGACGACGGTCTCGACCTCGGGCAACTCGGGCATGACGGCAGTGTAAGCGGCGTTCTAGCCCAGCCCAATGAGCCTGGCCAAGCGCTCGGCGTGGATCGCCAAGGCAAGACTCGCCGATACACACGCCGCGCCTGGAGGCGCGGCTCAGGGGCGCGGGTCAGCCCACCACTCCCGGTTCCCCACGTCCGTCAGGTAGTCGACCGCCGTCCAGATGCCCATGGACCAGGGCAGGAGCAGGTAGCAGAACGCGACCACCAGTGGCAAGCCGACCAGCATCGAGACTGCCGAGCCCCAGTCGGTCCAGAACGCGAATGCGAAGAAGACCAGCGCCGCGAAGATCTGCGATACGGTCGCCAGGAGGTACATCGACCCCAGCTCGGCGCCGCGCTCGCGGCGGTAGACGAGCCCGCACACCTCGCAGCGCTCGCGCAGCCGCGCATAGCCGGAGAAGAGAGCGCCGGAGCCGCACTGGGGGCAGCGCTTGTGCAGGACACGCCGCAGGCACAGGCGCCTGAAGGCACCCAGCCGGCCGTGGCTCCACCGAGTGCGCTCCCTGGTCTCGAGCATGCCCGCGCCGACCTCGCCCGGTCGCACGCCCCAGCATATACGCGGGCCGCGTCAGATGGTGTGGCGCACGCCCAGGAGCGCGTAGAGCCGGTTCTTGACCGCTCCGTACTCGGGACTGCCGAGGTCGCGCGGGTGCTGCAGGCCGACCTCGACTACCTCGGCGATCCGGCCCGGCCGCGCCGAGAGCACGACCACCCGGTCGGCGAGCTGGACCGACTCGTCCACGTCGTGGGTCACGAACAGGATCGTCTTGCGCTCCTGCTCCCAGATCCGGATCAGCTCCGAGCGCATCGTCAGGCGAGTCAGCGAGTCCAGCGCGCCGAAAGGCTCGTCCATGTAGATGACGTCGGGGGACACGGCCAGCGCGCGGGCGACCTCGACGCGCTGCTTCATCCCGCCGGACAGCTCCATGGGATAGGAACGCTCGAAGCCGGTCAGGCCGACCAGATCGATCGTGCGCTGGATGATCTCGCGCTGCTCCGCTGCCGGCCGATCGCGCAGGCCCAGGGCCACGTTGTCCCACACGGAGGCCCAGGGGAAGATCCCGTACTCCTGGAACACGAAGACGCGGCGCCGGCTGGGGCCGCGCACCGCCTCGCCGTCGATCAGCACGCGTCCCGAGCTCGGCGGCTCGAAGCCGGCGACGATGTTGAGGAGCGTCGACTTCCCGCATCCGGACGGGCCCAGGAAGCACACGAACTCACCATCGTGGACCGTCAGGGCGATGTCCTCGAGCACGCTCAGCGGCCGTCCCCGGCTCGTGAACTGCTTGGAGAGGTCCTCGATGACCACCTTGGGCCTGCGGGCTCCGTCGAGTGTCAACTCAACCCCTCGCGTAGCCCCAGCGGACCTCGTCGAAGCGCTCCAGGCGCCGGATCAGGAGGTCGAGCACGATGCCGATCGCGCCGATCACGAGCATGCCGGCCACCACCAGGTCGTAGCGCATGCCCATGTTGCGCGCGTCGTTGATCAAGTAGCCCAGGCCGGAGTTCACGGCGATCATCTCCGCCGCGACCACCACCAGCCAAGCGACGCCCAGGGCGATGCGCAGGCCCGTGATGATCTGCGGGAGCGAGGCGGGCAGCACGACGCGCCGGAAGAGCTGGAAGCCCTCCAACCCGAAGTTCTGGGCCGATCGCACGTGCACGAGCGAGATGTTGCGCACCGCGGCCATCGTGCCGACCACGATCGGGAAGAAGGACGAGAGGAAGATCAGGAAGATCGCCGCGCCGTCCCCGACGCCGAACCACAGGATCGCGATCGGGATCCAAGCGATGGGCGAGATCGGGCGCAGGCCCTGGATCAGCGGGTTGATCGCCTGGAAGGAACGCGACGACCAGCCGGCCCAGAGCCCGAGGGGGATGCCGATCGCGCCGGCCAGGACGAAGCCCCACGTGACTCGATAGAGGCTCGCGACGATGTAGCGCCAGAGCGTGCCGTCGCGCAGGAGCTGCATCATCCCCCCGGCGGTCTGCTCCGGGGTCGGGAAGATCTTCGTCCCGCTGAGATCGCACGAGAGCTGCCAGACCATCAGCCCGATCAACGCCACCGAGGCCGGCAGCAGCACCATTTGCAATGGCTTCGCGAGCCTGCGCGAGCCGAAGATCGCCACCAGCGCGAGGGCGATGACGGCGAGCGGCCACCAGCCGTAACCCTCGTACTGCTCGAGCTCGAAGTCCTGCGGCGAGCTCACGGATGGTCGTCCCCCGGCGTGGGCATCGGGAGCCGCTCCAGCGGCATCTTCACCTTCTCGAGGTCGGGCGCGAAGCTCTCGTCGACGTACTCCTCGTAGCGCATCCGTCGCTGGATCACGTCCATCTCGACCGCCAGATCCATGATCTCGTCGAAGTTCGGCCGGTTCGGCTTCAGGTCGACGTACTTGACACGGTCCGGAGGCCGGCTGAGCACGAACTTCAAGAGCTCCGGATCCTGGTTGAAGAAGACCTTGCCGGCGACGACGGCGGCGTCCATGCGGTGCTCGGGATCCTCGTCGAGCCACTCCCCGGACCCGGCGATCCCGTCGACAAGCTCCTGGACCAGCTCGCGCTGCTCGTCGATCAGCTCCTGGCGGACGACCAGGACGCAAGAGATGAAGTTGGGCCAAATGTCCTTCGTGTAGTAGAGCACTCGGCCCCACCCGCCGATCTCGGCTCGTGCGCCGTGGGGCTCGCCCACGATATAGGCGTCGATCGCATCGGCAGCCAGCGCCGAAGGCATGTCCGGCGGCGGCATCTCCAGGAGCTCGATCTCGCCCGGCTTCACGCCGCGCTCCTTCATCATGCGCCGCACGAGCAGGTGCTGGTTCGAGAAACGGCTCGGGATGGCCATCTTCTTGCCGCGCAGGTCCTCGAAATCGCGGATCGCGCTGTCCTTGCCGACCATGATCACCGTGCCGTCGCGGTGGCCCAGGTAGACGATCTTTACCGGGACGCCATCCGCCGCCAGCTTCATCGCCAGCGGGGCGACCATGAACGTGGCCTCGATCTCGCGCGCGATCAGCGACTCCTTCATGGTGGGAAAGTCCATGAACTTCTGGCTCTTGAAGATGGAGCCGCGCTCGCTGTGGCGGGTCACCCAACTGGTGACCGGGCAGGTGAGGTGTCATGTCACCGGCAGGAAGCCCACGATCAAGGTCTTGCGCTGCCTGCCCAGCGCGACGCGCAGATCGTCGGCCAGCGCTGCCCACCCCACGTTCAACTGCACGTGCAGCAGGGAGATCGTCGCGATCCAGACCAGCAGGCCAAGCAGGACCTTGAGCTTCATCGTCTTGGCGCCTGTCGGCAGGTTCGCCCCGGCGCCTGGAGCCACGCGCTCACCAGCGCGCGGGGCGAGTCCGGAAGCATACATCAGGGCGCGACGTGATCGAGCGGCGCAAGAGTGCCGAAACTCGCCGACACGGGCGATGCTCATAACTCCTACGACCGGCGATCTTCACACGCGTGACCTCGCGGCCGCTCTCTCGGGCGCGAAGCTCCGCCACCTGAATTCCGGGCGCGATAAGGGGGCCGTCTTCGGCCCCCTTGAGCGCACGGAATCCGGCGGCCGTACTCGGCCGCCGAAGCGCGCGAAGCGCGC
>DATKBQ010000246.1:0-2868 GCA_035546375.1 Planctomycetota bacterium
TGGCGCACGCCCGGCAGGACTCGAACCTGCGACCGTCGGATTAGAAATCCGATGCTCTGTCCAGCTGAGCTACGGGCGCTCGTCGTTGCGCAAGCGGGGTCGGGGAGGCGGGATTTGAACCCGCGACTCGCAGCACCCAAAGCTGCGCCTCTACCAGCTGAGGTACTCCCCGGCGCGGACCGCGGAGCGTAACCCAGGCGCGGGGCGGGTGCGAGCGGGCGCGGCGCGCGCTCGCCGCGCTTGGCCGCGGGCGCCTTCGCGGCTAGCCTCTCGCCCTGCGCGAGCGCGCGGAGCGGGATGAAGGTCTTGGTGGTGGGGGCGGGCGGGCGCGAGCACGCCCTGTGCTGGAGGATCGCGGCCTCGCCGCTCGCCACCGAGGTCCTGTGCGCGCCGGGCAACGCGGGCACGGCCAAGGTGGCGCGCAACGTCGCGGTCGCGGCGAGCGACCTGGCGGGGCTCGAGGAGCTGGCGCGATCCGAGGCCGTCGACCTGGTCGTGGTCGGGCCGGAGGAGCCCTTGTGCGCCGGGCTCGCGGACCGGCTGCGCGCGGCGGGAATCGCCACCTTCGGCCCGGGCGCGGCGGGCGCGCGGCTCGAGGGCTCGAAGATCCACGCCAAGGAGTTCCTGGTCCGCAACAAGATCCCGACCGCGGCCTGGCGGCGCTTCGACCGCTCGGGGGCGGCGAAGTCCTACCTCGAGGGCTCGACGAGCTGGCCGCAGGTGATCAAGGCCGACGGGCTCGCCGGCGGCAAGGGCGTGTTCATCGTCGAGGGGCCGCGCGAGGGCTGCGCGGCGGTCGACGCGCTGATGGAGGAGCGGCGCCTGGGGGAGGCCGGCAGCGCGCTCGTGATCGAGGAGCACCTCTCGGGCGACGAGGTCAGCGTGATGGCGATCACCGACGGCGAGGCCTTGCTCGTGCTCGAGCCGGTGATGGACCACAAGCAAGTCGGCGAAGGCGACAGCGGCCCGAACACCGGCGGGATGGGCGTCGTGTCGCCGGTGGCGCAGCTCTCGCGGAGGGCGCTGCGCCAGATCGAGCAGCACGTGCTCTTGCCCACGCTGCACGGGCTGCGCCGCGAGGACGTCGCCTTCAGCGGCGTGCTGTTCGTCGGGCTGATCCTGACCGAGAGCGGGCCGCGCGTGCTCGAGTACAACTGCCGCTTCGGCGACCCGGAGGTGCAGGCCTGCCTGCGGCGCATGAAGGGCGACCTCCTTCCTTATCTGGTCGCGACGGCGCGGGGCACCCTGGCGGAGCTGGAGGGCCCGGAGTGGGACCCGCGCGCGTGCGTTGGCGTCGTCGCGGCGAGCGAGGGGTATCCGGGGGAGTACCGCAGCGGCGATCCGATCCAGGGCCTCGAGGAGGCGGAGGCGATGCCGGAGGTGGTCGTCTTCCACGGCGGCACGCGCGAGACGCCGCGCGGTCCGGTCACCGCCGGCGGGCGCGTCCTGTGCGTGACCGCGCTCGGCGAGGACGTGGCCCAGGCGCGCGAGCGGGCCTACGCCGCCTGCGAGCGCGTGAGCTGGGACGGGCGCTTCTTCCGCCGCGACATCGCTCTGGCGCGCCGCCCGCGCCGGGAGTAGCGTGAACGCGCCGCGGCCGTGCTCGGGGCCGACGCTGGGTGTCGTCGTCCCGACGCTCGACGAGGAGGCCGAGCTGCCGGCGCTGCTCGCGCGGCTCCTGGACGCCCACCTCGATCCCGCCGACCGGGCCGACCAGGTGGTCGTCGCCGACGGCGGGAGCGCCGACCGCACGCGGGCGATCGCCCTCGCGCACGGGGCCGAGCTGGCCAGCGCCCCGCGCGGCCGCGGCGCGCAGCTCGCCGCCGGCGCCGCGCTGGTCTCGAGCGACGTGCTGCTCTTCCTCCACGCCGACACGCACCCCGAGGTGGGAGCGCTGGCGCGGCTGCGCGCGGCCTTCGGCGAGGAGCAGCTCGTGTGCAGCGCGATGCAGCAGCGCATCGACGCGCGCGGCGCCTTCTACCGGCTGGTCGAGCGCTCCGCCGACGCGCGCGTGCGCGTCGCCGGCCTGGTGTACGGCGACTCGGGCCTCGCCGTGCGCCGCGCGGCCTATATCGCCAGCGGCGGGTTCCGGCCGCTGCCGATCTTCGAGGACCTCGACCTCTCGCGGCGGCTGCAGCCCATCGCGCGGCCGCGGCTGATCGAGGGCGCGGTGCTGCGCGTCTCGGCGCGGCGCTGGCAGCGCGAAGGGGCCTTGCGGGCCACCCTGCGCAACTGGATCCTGTCCGCGGCGTACATCGCCGGGGCGAGCCCCGAGCGGCTGCATCGCCACTACGCCCCGCACACCCCCCGCTGCAGCGGGGTCGAGCCGCGCGCATGAAGCAGGCTGCGATCGCCAGGGCCTTCGAGCGCTTCCTGCGCAAGCGCTCGCTCAAGCTGACGGCGCAGCGCAAGCGGATCTTCGAGCGCGCCTTCGCCACCCACGAGCACTTCAGCGCGGAGACGCTCTACGGCTGGATGCGCCGGGAGCCGGGCTCGAAGGTCTCGCGGGCGACGGTCTACCGCACGCTCGGGCTCCTGCTCGAGGGCGGCTTCCTGGGCTCGCTCGAGCGCCCCGGCGGCGAGGTCGTCTACGAGCACATCGCCGGCCACCGCCACCACGACCACATGGTCTGCCTCGACTGCGGCCGCATCGAGGAGTTCCACGACGAGCGCATCGAGACCCTCCAGGAAGAGGCTTGCCGCCGCAAGGGCTTCCAGTTGGTGAGCCACGACCACCGGCTCTTCGGCTACTGCCGCGCCTGCGCGCGGCGCCAGGAGTGACCCACGGCGATTTGGGCAACTTCTGAGTCGTAGTCAAAGTTCTACTTTCTGGCGTGGCCGCTCCGCGGCAGGCCAGAAAGTAGAACT
>DATKBQ010000247.1:0-8756 GCA_035546375.1 Planctomycetota bacterium
GTCGCTCCTCACGACCAGCAGCGGGTCGCGCGAGGCGGGAATCCGCTCCAAGCGGATCCAGCCCTTGCGCGCGAGCGCCATGGCCGGCGAGCGCGTCAGCTTCAGGCGCTTGAGCAGCTCGCGCAGCTCCGAAGCGACGCCGATTTCCGCCAGCGTGCGCAGCAGGCGGTGCTGGCCGCCGGAGGCGCGCTCGAGCGCCTCCAGCTCCTCGGGCGTGGGCGTCCGCGCCAGCGAGGCCACCTCCACCGTCCTGCGGCCGTGCTCGCGCTTGAGCGCCGCCGGCAGGATCGCGTGCAGCGCCTCGCCCCAAGAGCAGGCGTAGCGGGCGCCGATCCAGCGGGTGAGCTCGAGCAGCTCGGCCCCCACCAGGGGCTCCTCGTCCAGGACGCGGGTGATCGGCCTCAGCCGCGCCGGATCGAGCTCGCAGCGCTCCGAGAGACCCACCACCACGCCCACCTCGCGCAGGCTGCCGAAGGGGGCGACCACGCGCACGCCGGGCGTGAGGCGCGACTCCATCTCGCGCGGCACGGCGTAGGTGAACTCGCAGTGCAGCGGGCGGTTGACGGCCACGTCGGCGAAGAGGCGCGCGGGCGGCGTGCGCTCCCGCGGCGGCTTGGCGGTGGCGCTCGCCGGTTCCTCGATCGGGAAGAGCAGCGGCGTCGCTCCCACGCTCCTCGTGCTGCGGCCCACGGGGAAGGAGACTACGGCGAGCCCCGCGCTTGTCCACCGCGCGCGCGAGGGCCGCGCGGGGTCCGCCGCAAGCGCATCCCGCGGCGCAGGTTGCAGCGGCGCCGTCCCCTTGAAAGATCTTCAGCAGGCGCAGGGCGCGCTGCGGCAGCGCGGGCAGCCCTCGGCGTACTTGGCGCGGGCGACGGCCTCCAGGTCGACGCCGCTGATCGAGGCCAAGGTCGCCAGCCAAGCGAGCACGTCGGCGAACTCGCCCTCGAGGTCCTCGCGCCGGCCCCTGCGCAGGGCGCGGGTCAGCTCGCCGACCTCCTCGGCGAACCACATGTGCGTCCCGGCCAGCCCGCGGGCCTGGTCGCGCTCGTAGTAGATGCGCTCGATCAGCCGCTGGAACTCCGAGATGTGCATCGTCACCGGCGGGCGATGGTGGCGATGGAGACGTCGCGCGAGAGCGGCGTGGCGGCGGCATGGGCCTCGAGGGCCGCCTTCAGGCGCGCCAGGAACTCCGCGCTCGGGAGCCGGGCGTGGCGCAGGACCTGCGCGTACAGCGGCTTCTCGCCCAGCTCCTTGCCCTGGGGATCGGCGACCGAGACCGCGCCGCTGTTCGCCAGCACCAGGCGGTCGCCCGGCCCCAGCGGGACCTGCTGCACCTGCAGCGCGCGGTCGAAGATCGGGCCCTTGTCGAACCCTAGCGCGATGCCCTCGGGCTGGATCAGCCGCAGCTTGCCGTCGGCGGCCGTGAAGCGCACCAGCGGGATCTTGTGCCCGGCGCAGGCGACGCTCGCGACACCGCGGGCAGGGTCGACGAGCACGTAGAGCGCCGTGGCGAACATCCCGCGGCGCACGTCGCGCGCCACGTCGCGGTTGACCGCCTGCAGCGCCTCGCGCACGTCGCCGCCGCGTGCCAGCGTGGCGCGCAGGTACGAGCGCGCGGTGGCTCCGACCAGCGCGCCGGGCACGCCCTTGCCGCTGACCTCGCAGACGAGCAACCCCACGCGGGCGCTCGCGTCCTCGAGCTCGATGAAGTCGTGGAAGTCGCCCCACAGCTCCTGCGAGGAGAGGTGCATCGCCCCCAGGTCGTAGCCGGGCACGGCCGGCGTCCCCTGCGGCAGGAGCGCCTCGCGCACCTCGCTGGCCACCTCGACCTCGCGCTCGCGGATCTGCAGCTCCAGCTCGGTCTCGCGCGCCTCGGAGAGGTTCTTCGTCATGCGGTCGATCGAGCGCGCGAGCAGCTCCAGCTCGCCGCCGCCCTTGACGCGCGTGCGGTGATTCAGGTCGCCGGCCGAGATCTGGCGGATGTCGTGGACGATGTCCTCGAGCGGCCCCGACACCGTGTTCGCCACCCACACGGACACGCCGGCGGCGACCAGGATGACCAGGATCGTCGCGCCGACGATCAATCCCAAGAGCCCGGTGTCCGACTGCGTGCCGATGTCGCCGGGCAGGATCAGGTGGAAGGTCTTCCCGCCCTCGCCGGGATCCTTCAGCTGGTAGAGGACCCCCGGCCGGCGATTCTCGCCGTACTCGATCGTCGTGCGCATCAGGTTCTTGCCGAGCGACGTGGCGACCAGACCGACCTGCTTCCAGTAGGGCGATTGCGACAGGTCGCGGAGCCTGGCCTCGCGCTCCTGGCGCAGGGCGCGCAGCTCCTCGCGCAGCGACGCCAGCTCCGGGCTCGCCCCGTCGGCGGGGATCCGCTTCTCGAGCCCGGTCAAGAGCTCGCGCTCCGACTGCAAGCGGTCGATGTCCATCTGCCGGCGCTGGGCCTCGGCGGTCGCCTGCAAGCTGCCGAGCAGCGCCTGCTCCTGGGAGCTGCGCGCGACGCGCGACGAGGTGGTGAAGAGGAAGAAGCCCGCCCCGGCCATCACGATCGCCAGGGCGCCGGTCATGAACAGCGTGAAGCGGGCCCAGAGCCGGAGCCCGCCGACTCGGATCTCGCCTTCCCTGGCAGGTTGCTGCGCCATGATCAGCCCGCGGCGGTCCAGGGGATTCCCAGGAACAGGCGCGCGGGCAGCATCACCAGCACCAGACCGTATACACCCGCCACGACGTCGTCGAGCAGGATCCCGTCGCCGCCGGGCACGCGCTCGAGCCGCCGGGCCAGGGCCGGCTTGAGCACGTCGAAAAAGCGGAAGGCGAAGAAGGCGAGCGCCAGGGCGGCCAGGCTCGGCCCACGCAGCCAGGCCACCGTGATCAGGTAGCCGATCACCTCGTCCAGCACGAAGATCCCGGGGTCCTTCTCGCCGGCATAGCGCTCCGACCAGGGCCCGAGCGCGCGGCCGACCACGTACAGCGCGGCGCACACGGCGAGCGTCCAGCCGAGGTACCAGCGCGTGTCGGCCAAGAGCCAGGCGATCGCGACCCCGCCCAGCGTGCCGAACGTCCCGGGGGCGAAGGGCGCAAGCCCGAGGAAGCCGCAGGAGACGACGAAGAGCTTCAGGCGGTTCACTGGGATCTCCCGGCGAACATCCTGCGCGTCTTCAGGACGTAGGAGAGGCCCGAGCCCACCGAGGCGAGCAGCGTCGCCAGGACGCACAGGTGCCCGATCGCGCCCAACAGGTGCCTGCTCTCCGCCGAGAACTCGAAGGCGGCCAACCCCACGACAATCCCCACCGCCCAACACTGCAGGAACATCTTGACCTTGCCGAACCAGTCGGCGGGGAACTCGCCGCCGACGCTCTCCACGTAGCCGCGGATGGCGGTCACCAGGAACTCGCGCGAGAGGATCACGACCACGATCCAAGCCGGGAACCACGGGCGCGACCAGGGCATGACCGCGAGGAAGACCATCGCTCCCATCACGAGCACCTTGTCGACGAACGGATCGGCGATCCGCCCGAAGGCGGTGACGCTGTTCCCTCGCCGCGCCAGCCAGCCGTCGAGGATGTCGCTGAGCGAGGTGGCGAGGAAGAGCCAGAAGGCGACCTTAAAGACGCCGCGCCGGCCTTCGACCCAGGCCATGTCGTGATCGCCGTAGACGGCGAAGATCGCGAACAGCGACAGGGCCCCCAGGAAACGCAGCGCTGTGACGCGGTTGGGCCAGTGCGCAAAGATGCCCTCGTTCACCCCGTTCATCGGGGCGCCGCGCGACGGGCGGGCCTGCAGAGGAGGTTCGCCTCCCCGTCCAGCCCCTCGACCACCACGCGCAGCCGCTCGCCGACCGCCGCCCCGCCGCCGCGGATCCTCGCCACCAGGTCGACCTCGGGCGCGTCCGTGTCGCCGCGTCCCACGGCCCAAGCATCCGCTCCCGCGGGAGCCTCGTCCACCAGCACCTCGATCTCGCTCTCGAGCCGCTCGCGCTGGACCTCGCGGAGCACGCCGTCCCGCGTCGCGAGCACCTCCCGCAGGCGAGCCTCGGCCTCGGCGGGATCCACGCGCCCGGGCAGGTCGAAGCCGGCGGTGCCCTCCTCGGGCGACCAGGCGAAGGCGCCGAGCCGCGCCAAGCGGTACTCGCGCACGAAGGCCAAGAGCTCCTCAAGATCGCGCTCGGTCTCGCCCGGGAAGCCGACCAGCACGGTGGTGCGCAGCGTGATCCCGGGCACCTCCTCCAGGAGGCGGTCGAGGATTCGCCTGACCTGGTCGCCGCTGCCCGCGCGGCGCATGGCGCGCAGGACACCGGTGGCGGCGTGCTGCACCGGGATGTCGAGGTAGCGGGCGACGCGCGGGTGCTCGCGCAGGAGCGGTGTCAGTCGCCAGGGGAAGCGGTTGGGGTAGGCGTACATGACGCGCAGGCGGTGCTCGCCCTCGAGCTCGGCCAGGGCGAGCACGAGGTCGGGCAGCTCGAGGCCCAGGTCGCGGCCCCAGGCGGTCGAGTCCTCGGCCACCAGCACCAGCTCGCGCACGCCCGCCGCGATCAGCTCGCGCGCCTCGTCGAGGACGTCGTCCGGCCGCTTGGAGCGGTGCGGCCCGCGGATCGAGGGGATGGCGCAGAAGGCGCAGGTGTGGTCGCAGCCGTGGGAGATCCGGAGGTAGGCGTAGGAGGCCGGCGTCGAGAGCAGGCGGGACCCGTCGCGCGCGGCCTCGCGCAGGCCGGGGCCCTCCAGGTAGGAGCGGACCTTGCGGCCGCGGGCCAGGTCGCGCACCGCGCGGGCGAGCTCGCGGCCGTCGGAGATCTCGGCGAAGAGGTCGACCTCGGGGAAGCGCCGCGCGAGGTCGCGCTTGTAGCGCTGGACCAAGCAGCCGGCGACGACCACGCGCTCCAGCTCGCCCCGCGCCTTGCGCTCGAGCAGGCCGCGGATCGCCGCCTCCGACTCCTCGCGCGCCGGCCCGATGAAGGAGCAGGTGTTGAGGACCACCGTATCCGCGCCGGCCGGGTCGCCGGACACGGTCAGGCCTTCTTCCGCCAACCGAGCGAGGATCAGCTCGGAGTCGATCAGGTTGCGGGCACAGCCCAGGTGCACCAGGGAAACGACGGCGGGAGCGCCCGAGTGATTCTTGCGGGAGGTCACAGCAGGCTGCGGCGCGGAGGCGGCGGATTCTTCGGCATGGACGGTCAAGGCGAGTCTCCCGGAACCGATGGGCGGACGCTCCGCGCCTCGAGGCGCGGCTGCGGCGCGCTACGCGCGGCGTGCCACGGGCGCCGCGAGACGCCGGCTGGGGGGGCTGGCTCTCCTAGCCCGCGCCGACCCGCTCCTGCCACTCCTGGGGGGTGAGGAGTATATCCCGGTGCTGCCCGCCCAAGTACGGGCCGATCAGGCCCGAAGCCTGGAGCCGGTCGAGCAGCGCCGTCGCCTGCGTGAAGTCGAGGCCGAACTCGCGCTGGAGCATCGAGACGGCCACGCGCTTTCGCTCGAGGATCAGGCAGCCGGCCCGGAAGACCAGGTCGTCCTCGTCGGCTGCCTCGGCCGAGGCCAAGGGGGCGGAACGCGGCACCAGCACCACGTCGGCCTCGGGCTCGGGTTCGGGCTCGGGGGCATCCGGTGAGTCGAGCTCGGCCTCGGCGGGCTTCGCGCGCGCTTTGCGGCGCTGCCGGCGCGGCGCGGGCCCCGACTCCGGCGGGACCTCGCCGGCGTCGCCCTGGGGGGCGGCCTCGCCCTCGGCCTCGGATGGCGCAGGTACGGGAGCTCCGGCGGCGTCGGACCCTGCCGGAGCGGACGCGCCAACGGCGTCGGAGGCCTCAGGGGCGGGAGCTGCGGCGCCGACGTCGGCCCGCGACTCCTCCTCGGCCTCGGCCACCTCCGCGGGGACGCGGGGCGACTCCTCCGAGAGCTCCTGGCGCGTCGCCTCGTTGGCCTGGCGCAGGCGCTCCACGAGCGAGAGCGGCGTGCCGTAGGCATCGACCGACTCCTCATCGAAGAGCCCCGGCTCCTCCCAGGTCGGCGCAGGCGGCGCGGAAACGGCATCCTCCTCCGCCTCGGCGAGGGGGAAGGCCTGCGCCTCCCCCATCGGAGGCGTCTGGGCCGCTAGGGCTGCCGCGGATCCTGTCCCGGGGTCCCCGGGGCTGGCGATCGGCCCTTCGAGGGCTCCGCCCGCTCGGAACTCTCCGGTTGGGGAGTCAGGCTCGACGGGTGGCTCGGATTGCGCCGATCCGGGAGCCAGATGCGAGCCAGGGGGCTGTCCGGCGCCGGGCGATGCCTCGGCGCTTCGCTGTGGCACGGCCGGAGCCGGAGGCGCACCTTGCTTCGAGTCGGCTTCATGGACAGGCGGGAGGGGACACGTCCCCTCGGGGATCCTCCCCTGACGTCGGACGTCCGGGGGATAGAGCGGTTGCAGGCGAGCCTCATAGTCCCTAGACGCAGCCGGGTCCCCGGTTGCTCCTAGGGATCGGCCCGAGGGATCCGCCGGGCCCTCCGATTCCCTTTTCAGGGCCATCTGGGCTCGGACCGGATGCGATTCCGCAGGAGCCGCCTCGGGCGAGTCCACTTCCTGGGCCCGGGCCCGATTCCGGGCCAGGACCGGGCCGCGCAGCCACGCGAACCAGAGCGGCAGGCCCAGGCAGGCGAGGCCGAACAGCACGCCGATGGGCGCCGAGAGCTGGCGCGAGACGGCGCCGCCGGTGCTCGCTCCGAAGGCGCCGCCGCCGGCGTCGGTCAGCGCGCCGAGCAGCACGGAGAGGCCCACGCTCATCCCGGCGATTCCGGCCAGGGGGCGCAGGGCGAAGGCGGCCACCCCGCCGAGCCAAAGCCGGCCGCCGAGCCACGCCAGCCCCGCGGCGAGCACCAGCCCCGGCCAAGCCCCGATCGCCGCGACCAAGCCGGCGATCAGTGCCGTAGACCCGCCGGCATCCTCCACCGGTCGCCGCGTGGCCATCACGATCGAGGCCGCGGCGAAGACCGACAGGGCGAACAGCACGATCCCCAGGGCGTCGTGCCCGAGGCGCTCCCGCTCACGCTCACTCATCGCTCGCTCCCTGGCTGGCGCCGCCGAGCGGGGCGCCGTGCTCTTCCTCCCACTGCTCCAGGCTGAGCAAGACCTCGCGCGCCTTGCTCCCCTTGTGGTCGCTGACGATGCCGGCCTCGCCCATCATGTCCAGGAGGCGCGAGGCGCGCGTGTAGCCGATCCCTAGGGCGCGCTGCAGGAGGCTCGCCGAGCCACGCTTGCTCTTGAGGATCACGCGCACCGCCTCGTCCCACAGCTCGTCCTCGAGGGCCGACTCGAACCCGCCCGCGCCCGGCGCGGTGGTGCCGGTCGCCACCTGCACCAGCTCCTGGTTGAAGCTCGGCGCCGAGTCCTTGCACACGAACTCGATCAGGGTCTGCAGCTCGCGGTCCTCGACCAGCGCGCCCTGCACGCGCTTGATGCGCGAGGTCGCCGGCGGGTTGTACAGCATGTCACCGCCGCCCAGGAGCTTCTCGGCGCCCTGCGCGTCGAGGATCACGCGGCTGTCCACCTTGCTCGCCACCTGGAAGGCGATGCGCGTCGGCAGGTTGCCCTTGATCACGCCGGTGATCACGTCGGTCGAGGGGCGCTGGGTGGCGAGGATCACGTGGATGCCGACCGCGCGCGACTTCTGGGCCAAGCGCGTGATCGCCATCTCGGCCTCCTTCTTGGCCTGCACCATCAGGTCGGCGAACTCGTCGATCACCACGACGATGTACGGCAGATGGCGCGGCGTGCGCTCGCAGAAGGCATCGCCCAGGCGCTGGCGCAGCTCCTCCTCGCCCAGCGCGTTGTACGCCTTGATGTTGCGCACGCCGGCCGCGTTGAACATCTCGTAGCGGCCCTCCATCTTCTCGACCGCCCACATGAGCACGTTGGTCGCTTGGCGCATGTCGGTCACGACCGGCAGCATCAGGTGCGGCAGCCCGGCGAACATCTGCAGCTCGACCATCTTCGGGTCGATCAGGATCATCTGCACGTCGTGCGGCGAGCGCGTCAAGAGGAAGCTCGCCAGGATCGTGTTGATGCACACCGACTTGCCCGAGCCGGTGGTGCCGGCGATCAACAGGTGCGGCATCCGCGCCAGGTCCTCGACGATCGGGTTGCCCTCGGCGTCGACGCCCAGGAAGAGCGGCAGCGCGGCTAATCGCTTGTCGTAGGCGCTGGCCGAGATCAGCTCGCTGATGCGCACCGTGCGGCGCAGCGCGTTCGGCACCTCGATCCCGATCGTCGCCTTGCCCGGGATCGGCGCGATGATGCGCACGCTAGCCGCGCGCAGCGCGGCGGCAATTTCCTGGCTGAGCTGGGTGACCTTGTTGAGGCGCGTGCCCTGGCTCACCTCCAGCTCGAAGAGGATCACCGTCGGACCGACCTGCGCGTCGACCACCGTGGCCTCGACGCGGAAGCTGGCCAGCGCCTGCTCGAGCTTGCGCGCGCCGTCCTCGATCGAGCGCCGGTCGAGGCCGCGGTCGCGGTCGGGCGGCTCGAGCAATTCCAGGGGCGGCAGCTTCCACTCGCCCGGCGCCGTCGCAGGCGGGTCGAAGGGCAACGTGTCGCCGGTGGCCCCCGCGGCCCCCCCGACCTTCGGGCCGCGCCGGCGCGCCCGCGGCTTCGCGGGCTGGAGCGTGCGAGGCGGCGTTTCGTCCTCGGGTTCATCCGCGCCGTCGGCTTCCTCGTCCGGGTCCTCGCCAGCGTCCGCATCGTCTGCGGGCACGGCGAGCGAAGGCGCATCGAGAGCGCGTGCGGGGGTGAGC
>DATKBQ010000248.1:0-2807 GCA_035546375.1 Planctomycetota bacterium
GGGCGCTTGGCCAGGAGCTGGTCGTAGTCGATCACCATGCCCGGCCCGCAGAGCTGCTCGGCGATCGAAGCGGCGCGCCGCTCGTAGAGGTTCCCCTGCCAGGCGGGGAAGTAGCGCCGCGGCAGCATCACGTTGATCACCGAGAACTCCTCCGGCCGCCGCGTGTAGTCGCCCGACATGTCGCAGAAGTCCTTGCCGGGCACGTCGATCTCACGGCGCAGGAAGCGCTCGTAGACCTCCTCGATCCCCGCCAGCTCCTCCTCCGCCAGCACGCCTTCGAGGTGCACGTAGCCATCGCGCCGGAAGCGCTCGACCTCCTCGGGGCTGACCGCGTAGCGCGCTCCCTGCCTGTCCATGGCTCGCCTTCCGCCGCACGCATCCTACCGCTCGATAGGCGCCCCTCGGACGGCGGTCCCGATCAAGTTGCCGCCTCCCCGTGGCTGGCTTCCCGGAACCATCAGCAGCGACTCCTGCCGGTCTCGCGCCAGGAAAGGATCGGGAGCACGATGCAGCACTGGAGAGTCCGGCGGCCTCTTGGAAGACGGAGTCCGGTCCAAGAGAGGAGAATCCAGCCGTGAACGAAACCGCCCTTCCGATCCGCCCCGAGGACCTCCTGCGACACCAGGAGTTCGTGGGCGCCTTGGCCCGTCGCCTGGTCCGAGATCCCCATGCCGCCCAGGACTTGGCCCAGGAAACCTGGCTGACGGCGCTCCGGCGGCCACCGCGGTCCGCCGAGTCGTTGCGCGGATGGCTCGCCCGGGTCGTGCGCAGCCCTGCGCGCGGTGAGCGCCGTGCAGGGACGCGTCGCGAGGACCGCGAGCGGACCGTGGCGCGCTCGGAGTTGGACAGTTCGGCCGAGCAGGCACGCGAGCGGCTCGCGTTGCAGCAGTCCGTCGTCGCCGCGGTGCTCGAGCTGCGGGAGCCGTACCGCTCGGTCGTGCTGCTGCGCTGGTTCGAAGACCTGCCGGCCGGCGAGATCGCACGCCGGCGCGGCGTGCCGGCGGGGACGGTGCGCGCCCAGCTCAGCCGCGCGCTCGCGATCCTGCGGGAGCGCTTGGACGCGGAGCACGGCGGCGATCGCTCGGCCTGGAGCGTGGCGCTGCTCGCGCTCGCAGGTCGGCGCTCGCTGGAGGGCGTGAAATGGGCAACCCTCGCAGCCGGCGCGACGCTGGTCGCCGGTCTCACTGCGATCCCGCTGTTGCGCGCGCTCCGCCCCGATGCCGAGCGGAAGCCCGCGTCGCCGTCGCTGGCCGTCGGCCCGTCGCCGGTCGAGCCGCCCCCGGCCAGCGCAGCCGAACCCGCCGTGGCGGCGGCGTACTCCTCCGGCCGGCAAGCGGTCGAAACCGTCTCCACCATCCCGAAGGCGCCGCAGGGTGGTTCCTTCGCCAACTGGACGATCGGCGAGCTGATGCAGGCTGCGCTGGAGGTCCAGGCTCTTCTCCGAGAGCGCCTGCTGGCGCCAGGAGACGCGCTCCGTGACCGATACGCTGCGTTGCTCGCCGAGCCGAACACGGGCTTGGCGCGCATCCTGCGGCGGGAACGCTTCGATTTCGAGTCGAACCTACCCCTCGGACTCCCCGGGGGAGGAGCGTTCCTCTCGTTCACCTCCCGCAGCCACAACTATGCCGACCAGCCGCAGGTCGTGCTCGATGCCGGGTCCTACAACGTGGCGCTCCACGGCGGTCAGCGTGCCTTCATCGCGGATCTCGACGATTCCGATGGGCAAGGCCTGCCTTCGAGCGGTCCTCCCGCGCGCCTTTCTGCTGCCGCTCTCCATGTGTGGCACGCACTCGCCCTCGAGGGACCCGAGGACGACGCGGAACGCTCGGAACGCGTGGCGCACGCGGCGAGCAAGCACCGCGTCGGGAGCATCGTTCGCGCAGAGCCTGGCCACCTGTATCTCGTGCGTTCGATCTCCTCGGGGGAGTACGACGTGCTCGCGGCCTTCCGGACCCTGGAAAGCGACGAGTACGGCCACACGATCCTCTGGAGGATCCTCCGCTCGCAGCCGGAGAAGGACCGCGGTCGCGGGCGCGAGCGCATCGGGGATGGTCCCCCTCCGGCGCACGTCGCAGCTTGGCTCGATGCCCAGTCGGTCGAGGAACTGCTCGAGACCCAGCGGCGCCTGCGCGATGAGGGCGAGCGCCGCATGTTGGGCGTGCCCGAAGTTCTTCGGCGCGCGCTGCCTGCCGGGGGCGAACGAGGAACGGCCGGCGTCGCGCGCATCCTGAGCCGCGGCGTAGCCGACCCCTTGATCGCCAAGCGCGGCGGCGGCGCCTTCTTCTCGTTCGTGACGGCAGAGTCGAGCTACGATCGCGAACCCAACCTGACGCTCGAGGCCGGGAGATTCCGCTCCGGCTTCCACGGCGCCGCGATCGGGTTTGTCCTCGAGCTCGGCGACGTCCCCCTGGATCGAGTGGCCGCCTCGATGGATCCACATAGACCCCTGGCCGAGGCTTGGCGCTTCCTGTGGACGGTCGAGCTCGCGGATCCGCCGGGCCTCCTCGCCTCCGACGACCTTCGCCGGGCGGACGAGCTCGGGCTGAGGCGCGGCGCTCCGGCGCTGGCGAACACCACTTACCTCCTGCGCTCGATCTCATCCGGCGAGCACGACGTCCTCGCCGCGTTCCGCACCGTCGATTCCGACGCGTACGGCTACACGATCGCTTGGCGGCTCCTGCGCAGCGTGCCGTTGCCGGGGCGCTGAGGCGGCTCCGCGCGCCTCACTCCAGCGCCGCGATCACCCGCGGCAGCGCGCGCAGGATCCGCTCGTCGATCCCGCGGTGGCCGCCCTCGTGCTCCTCGTG
>DATKBQ010000249.1:0-3666 GCA_035546375.1 Planctomycetota bacterium
TGCCCGAGCCGAACTCGGTCGGAGTCGTCCAGGGAGAGCTCTTCGATGCGAGCGGGCAGGTCGCCTACTACCTCGTCGGCAAGCTCATCGAGACGCCCTCCCCCTGCCTCTCCTGCCGTGAAGGGGAGATCCACGCCACGCTGGACGACGGCTTCGGGCCGTGCTGCGACTACGAGGTCCGCGGGACGTGGATCGTCAACCAGTTCACCGGGCAGGGCAGCTTCAAGGCGACGATCTACCAACCTGCTCCGATCCCGATCGTCAAGGGACGGATGGCCGGGATGGTCAAGGATCCGCCGTCGCCCGTGAACCAGCCGGGCACCTTCAAGGCTCGCTGGGGCATCTGCCCCTAGCGTGGCTGATCCGTCTCCGAGACGGTCCATCACGTTTCCTCGTCCGGCGCCTGCACGCAGCCCGTGCAAGCCTCGGGTGAGGGAACGTGATGAACTGTCGCGGAGATGAATCCTCTAACATGCGGGACGGGCTCGCCGTTGTGGGCTGCCAAGGAGTCGTCATGATCCACCACGTCCTCTCGCTCCTCGTCCTGCTCTGCGGCAGCCCCGACGAGCCGCTGCCCGTCGCCTCCCGCATCCGGGAAGTCGCGGTCTACCCCGGCTCCGCGCTCGTCACGCGCACCGCCGACCTGCCGGCGGGCGGCGGGCGTTTCGCCCTCCAGGGCCTCCCCTGGTCGATGGACCCGAGCACGATCCGGGTGCGCTGCTACGGGGCGGACGTGATCGCGCTCGAGACCCGCGAGCGCCACGAGCCGGAGCTCCCCAACGCGCGCCTGCAGGAGCTGCGCGACCGCGCGCGCGGCCTGGAGCGCGATCTCCAGGCGCTCGAGGACGAGCGCGCGGTGCACAAGCTCGTCGAGGACTACCTCGGCCGCCGCCTCCAGTCCGAGGAGCGCGAGCAGGCCCAGACCCCGGAGGGCGACCCCACGTCGATCGAGACCTGGCGCAAGAACCTCCAGTTCCTGAGCGAGCAGCTCCTCGCCGTGCGCAGCCGCCAGCGCGAGGTGGGCTGGAAGGTCGAGGAGCTGAACGGCGAGCTGAAGGACGTGCGCCTGGAGCTGGGCCGCGGCGAGTCCAGCGGCGGCTCGTACCTGCGCGACGTCTTGGTCGAGGTCGTCAGCCCGGGGGCACGCGGCTCGGTGCTCGACGTCGAGTACAGCGTCGCCAGCGCCGGCTGGCAGCCCCTGTACGACCTGCGCGCCGCCGCGGACGCGCGCAGCGTCGAGCTCTCCTACCGCGCGCAGGTGTGGCAGTCCTCGGGCGAGGACTGGCCGCAGGTGGAGCTCTCGCTCTCGACGGCGCGCCCCAACCTCGGCGCCCAGGGACCCGAGCCGCAGCCGGTCTGGCTGCGTCTCGTCGACCCGCGCACCGCGGAGCCGAGGAAGTCGGGCGACGCCCTGGCCAGGGTCGCGGCCGGCGAGGCTGACTGGCGACTCGAGAGCCCGCCCCCGTTCGCGGAGGTCCAGGACCAGGGCCTGACGGTGCGCTTCAAGCTCGCGGCCCGCGAAACGATCCAGTCGCGCCCCCAGCCGACGACGGTGCTCGTCGGACAGGAGCGGCTCGACGTGGTCCCGGAGTACTACGCGGTCCCCGAGCTGGACACGAACGTCTGGCTGCGCGGCAAGGCGCGCAACACCTCCCCCTGGACGATGCTCCCCGGGCAGGCCTCGGTCTACTTCGGCGCCGACTTCATAGGACGAGCGAACCTGACGGCGGTGCAGCCGGGCGAGGAGCTCACGCTCCACCTGGGCGCCGACCCGGCCCTGTCGGTGGAGCGCCTGCCGCTCGAGGACATCGTCAAGGGCCCGGGCGTCTTCGGCTCGCGCGCCACGCGCACGCAGACCTGGCGCATCCGCGTCGAGAACCACGGCGCCGCGGCCGCCGACCCCGAGGGAGGTGCCACCGTGATCGTCCAGGAGGGCCTGCCGCGCGCCACGGACGATCGGATCCGCGTCGAGCTGGCGCGCGTCGAGCCGGCTCCGGCCGACAGCGAGCGCTGGCGCAAGGCGCGCGAGGAGGAAGGCCTCCTGACCTGGGAGCTGCGCGCTCCGCGCTCGGGGGAGGCGATCGTGCAGTACCAGACGCGCATCAGCTTCCCCGAGGGGATGAGCGTCGTCCGCTGACGGCGCGGCGCGGCTGCGGCAGTGGTGCTAGGCGCGTAGAAACCAATCGACGCGCCGCGCCGCCGGCGCGGCTGCGGCACGGGCGCTAAGCGCGTGCCGCGGGGGCCTCCCGGACGGGGAGCGGGGCGGTGCGTCCATCTAGCCCGGCTCGCCGCTGGGTGAATACCCGGGCTCGGAAGCTCCCCTATCCCGAGCCAGCCCGTCCGGAGCGATCCCCTTCACTCGAGCCCCATCCCCTCCACGCCCTCCTCGTCGAACCCGAGCATGTGTCCGATCTCGTGGTAGAGCGTGATCCGGATCTCCTCGACCAGCTCGTCGGTGTCGCGCGCCGCGCGCTCGAGGTTGCGCTGGAAGAGCAGGATCGTCGGCGGCAGCTCCAGCGACGCCTCGTGGGAGCTCTCCAAGCTCGAGGGGCCCACGAACAGCCCGAGCAGGTCCGGCGGCGTCTCCTCGGCCGCCTCGGGCGGGACGCTGGCCTCGCTCGGCACCGGCTCGATCAGGATCTGCGTGTCGACGAGCGCGCGCTGGAACGGCTCCGGCAGCTCCGCGATCGCGCTGTCGAGCACGTCCTCGAACTCGCGCTGCGCCAGCCGCGGCGGGAAGGGCCAGTTCTCCGGATCGAGGCGCTCCGCCTCCCGCAGCAGGTGGTCGGCGGTCTCCGGGTCGCCTTCGAGGTCGGCGCACAGCGCCAGGCGCCCGAGCAAGGCCGGCGAGCGCTCCAGCTCCGCCGCCCGCTCGAACTGCGCGCGCGCCTCGTCGATCCTCCAGGAGCGCAGCCGCTCCTCCCCGCGCACCCACAGGAGATCGAGGTCGTCCTCAGGCCCCGAAAGCGAGCCCGCCTGCTCCAAGGCCTGGCGCGCCTCGCGCAGCTCGCCCTCCTCCAGGTGCGCGCTGGCGCGCAGGATCCACACCTCGCGCAGCCCCGGATCGAGCGGTGCGGCGAGCTCCAGCGCCGCCTGCGCGTCGCCCTCGTCCAGTGCCTCCCAGGCCCGGTCGAGCGGGCTCGACTCCTCGCTGCGTTCGGCGTCCATGGCCATGAGCCTAACTGGAGCGCGAGCCGGCGAGCATCGGGGCCCCGTCACGCCGCCCGCGCGGGCGACGCGATCCCGACCAAGCGATCCAGCACCCTCGGCGAGCGCCTCAGGACCTCCGCCGCTGCCGCGAGCACGCGCGGATGCCGCCCGGCGAGCCTCAGCGCCTCGGCGAGCCGCCGCCGGCCCGCGCTCTCGCGGCGCCAAGCCGCGGCGTAGGCTCGCTCGACGGGCGCCGGTTCCCCTCCGCGCGCCAGGTCGCAGGCGGCGAGCGCCGCCAAGCGGCCGCCGGCGAGCGCCAGGCTCACGCCGCAGCCCAGGATCGGATCGACGGCGCCCGCGGCATCGCCGGCGAGCAGCGCGCCGTCTCCGGCGACGCGCCGCGGAGGGGAACCGGCGCCCGTCGAGCGAGCCTACGCCGCGGCTTGGCGCCGCGAGAGCGCGGGCCGGCGGCGGCTCGCCGAGGCGCTGAGGCTCGCCGGGCGGCATCCGCGCGTG
>DATKBQ010000250.1:0-3534 GCA_035546375.1 Planctomycetota bacterium
TCCGCTTCAACGAGGAGAACCGCGAGCGCGAGATGCCGTGGTTCGGCCAGGAGCTCTTCCTGCAGTCGGTGGAGAAGGGCCCGCTTTCGAGCCCCGAGTACGTCGCCGCGCTCGAGACCGGCCGCCGCGAGGCGCGGAGCGGGGGCATCGACGCCGCGCTCACGCGCGATCGGCTCGACGCGATCGTCGCGCCCACCGGCGGCCCGGCGTGGACCATCGACCTGGTGAACGGCGACCACTTCGGCGGCGGCAGCTCGACGCACGCCGCGGTGGCGGGCTATCCGAACGTGACGGTTCCCGCCGGTGCGGTGTACGGGCTCCCGATCGGGGTCTCGTTCTTCGCCGGGCCGTTCCGGGAGGGGGAGCTGATCGCGATCGCCTATGCCTTCGAGCAGGCGACGCGGCACCGGCGCTCCCCCGGCTTCCTCGAACGCCTGGGATAACCACGTCCCGCTGGGAGCCCGTCCATCTAATGGACGGGGAAATGCTAACCAGCATTTCCGGAGCTAGGAGTGTGTCCGAGTAACAGCGTCCCATCTGGGCGGGGCGCGAAGCGCCAGCGCCGTCCTCGGCGCCAAACAGCAACTAGCCGGAGGAACGTGCTATCAGCACGTTCCGGAGGCTAGGCCAGGTGCCGCCACAGTAGACGCCCGAGCTCCCGCACCGAAGTGACGTCGGCCCCGCGCGCGCGGTTGGCGGCGCCGATCTCGAACGCGAGCCGCCACTGACGCCCCAGCTTGCGCCAGGCGTCGGCGACGCCGTTGGCCGGGTCGTAGATGTCCGTCGATTCCGCGGTCACTCCGTTGAGCTCTAGCACCGCGAGGCCGCGAGCCCGCTCGAGGTCCTCCGCGCTCGACACCCTGACGTCGTATCGTCCGAAGCAGAAGCCGGCGATCGAGCGCGAGAGCCGGTCGATCGCGTCCTCGAGCGCGGGCGTCGCGTGGCGCGCGCCGTCGCCACCGCGCGCCGGTCGCGCAGCACCAGCTCCTCGAGCGTCGAGCGGCCGTCACCCACCACCTCGGGCCGCCTCTTCTCCGTGATCGAGAAGATCCGCCCGCGAGGCTCTCCGGGGAAGCGGTAGTAGAAGATGCCGAACTCGCACCCCGGGGCGTAGTCCTGGGCGATGCAGGGCTCAGGCCGCCGCTCGAGGTAGCGCGCGGCGGCCGCCTCGTCGGCCACCGTCTCGACGCCCTGCCCGCGCTGGCCGACGTCGGGCTTGAGCACGATCGGGAACGCGACTCCGCACTGGTCGCGGAAGTCGCGCAGCGCGCGCAGGCGCGTCTCGACCGGAGCGGCGGCGAGAAGACGCCACGGCGGAACCCTCACCGCAGGCATCGCCGGAGCTCCGCGGTCCGGGGTCGGTCGAGCAGGGTCGCCCTCGTCCTGCTCGCCCGCGTCCGTGAGCGCGCTCGACGCTGGCCGGCACGCGTCCTCGACCGCCTCGAGGATCCTCGCCTTCGACTCGCCGACGAATCCGCCCGCCGGAAGCGCTGGATTCGCCGCGGTGAACACGGCGAGCCCGCGGTGCCGCACGCCGAGCCAGAGCGCGTAGGCGACGACCGGCGGGTAGAACAGCCAGGGCGGCCAGAACTCCCAGCGCGTCCATCGCTTCCACGCGCCCACCAGCTCGCGCCGGCCGTGCCAGGTCAGAAGCGGCGCCACCAGCTTCCGCGCGACGAGCAGGATGGCGAACGGCGCGAGCAGCAGGACCAGCACGCTGGCGCGCAGCGCTTCCACGCGCTCGAAGGCGGCCTCGCCGGCGAGCCGGGCGAACAGGACGAGGAGCGGCGTCCACAGTGCCACCGCGACCGCCATGTAGAGCGCGAAGCGCCAGAACGAGGTGCGCAGGAGCCCCGCCGTGAAGTAGGTGGCGAGCCGCGTTCCCGGCATGAAGCGGCTCAGCACCACCACCGCCGCGCCCCGTCGTTCGAACCAGGCGGAGCTGCGCGCCACGGCGTCCTCGGTGAGCCAGAGACGAAACGGCGCCATCCGCAGCGCGGGCCGTCCGAGCACCCGCCCGGCGCCGAACAGGAGAAGATCGCCGAAGAAGATCCCGGCGAAGCAGGCGACGCTCGCCGCGGCGAACGAGAGCCGGCCGTCGGCCACCAGGAGACCGGCGCCGATCGATGCGAGGTCCTCGCTCACCAGCGTCGCGAGCGCGAGCAGCCCGCCGATCGCGAGCAGCGCCGGGCCCATCCAGCGCGGCGGCGCCCGGCGATCGAACGGCGCCGCGGCGAGGCGGACACGCTCCGGGTCGGCGCCGGCGCGAGTCGCAGCTTCGCCGCGCTCGACCCGTGACCAGAAATCCGTCAGCTCGAGCGCGACGTCCGGCTTCCCGCTGAACACGAAGAAGTGGCCGGCGTCGAGCATCACGAGCTCGCTCTGCGGCACCAGCCGGTGGTGCTCGACGGCGGCCTGGTGCGGCACCAGGAAGTCGCCGCGCCCGTGGACGATCAGAGCCGGCGGCTCGAGCGACTCCAGGATCGAGCGCAGCGGCCGCTGATCGCTGTCGTAGAAGCTGCGGGCGTAGGGCAGGTCGAGCGGCAAGCGGGTCAGCAGCCCGAAGTGCGGCACCGCCCGGTGCGCGACCCAGAGCGCGCCGAGCTGGAACGCGTGGAGCAGGCGGTTGAGCGCGTGGTCGCCGAGCAGCTCCATCTCCTCGACGCCGATCGAGGAGAGGAGCGTGAGCGAGGCCGTGCGCTCGGGCGCGAGCCGCTGGAGCTCGAGCGCCACTCCCCCACCCATGCTGAAGCCGAGCACGTGCGCGCGCTCGATCGAGATCCGGTCGAGCCACTGCTCGACGTAGCGGGCGTGGGCGCGGATCGAGTAGTCGGGGACGCGACGGCTCGACGCGCCGAAGCCGGGCAGGTCGGGAGCGAGCACGACCCTTCCCTGCGTCGCGAGCGCCGGGGCGAGCCGCACGAAGTCGTGGTGTGAGCCCGGGCTGCCGTGCAGGAGGACGGCGGGAAGGCGATCGGCGATCGCGGATGCCGGCGGACGATCGCTGCCGGGATCCTGCGCGCGCTCGACGCGGGAAGAGTCGGCGCGCCATTGCCGCCACGCCAGCCGGACGGTGTCCGCCTCCACGCCGTCGCCGCGAACGGCCGCGACGCTCGTGACCTCCTGATCGGGCAGCGGCTCGCGGTCGTACGGCGGCTCAACGGCGCGCGAGAGTAGGAGTAGGAAGACGTACAGCGCGGGAAGGATCCACGTCCAACGTGGCCAGCGCCGGTGCCGCACCATGCGGCGTCATCCTATCGACCGTGGCGCACACTCACAGCGGATCGGCTCGTCGACCAACTCGCCCTGCTCCAGCGGCCGTCGCCGGGCACGAGGTGCGAGCTGTCAGCTTCCCCACCCGGCCCACGAGGCGAGCGCGGCGCCGAACACGGTCCGGCCGGTCTTCCCCACGTGGCAACGCCCGTCGCCCTCGGGTGGCTGGATCCAGGAGTCCATGACCATCGGCAGGTCGGGTCCCCGCGATGCGAGACCCAACGAAGTCAGATGGTCCACCAGGAAGCGCGAATTCTCGAT
>DATKBQ010000251.1:0-19196 GCA_035546375.1 Planctomycetota bacterium
AAGCGCCCGAAGGGCGCCCCTGTAGGCTTGCACGCCTTGATTCGGAGCCTCCTGGTGGAGTCCATCGTCGGCGTCTCCAATCGATGCGGTTCGCCGTCGAACCGCAACTCCCCCGACGCCAGCTACCCCTCGAGATCCGCCGGCGTCGTCACCGCCCGCACCCGCGCCGCCGGCTCGATCTTCTCCATCAACCCCGACAACACCCTCCCCGGCCCCGGCTCGAGGAACTCCCTCACCCCGCTCGCCAGCGCCCCCCGGACGCTCTTCTCCCACAGGACCGGCGAGCACACCTGCGCGGCCAGGAACTCCCTGATCCGCTCCGGCTCCTTCACCGCCTCGCCCGTCACGTTGGTCACGAACCTCACCCGCGGCTCGCGGATCTCCACCTCCTCCAGCGCGACCCGGAGCCGTCTGGCGGCCGAGCGCATGCACTCCGAGTGGAAGCCGCCCGCCACCTGCAGCCTGCGCGTCCGGCGCACCCCGTGCTCCTTCGCCGCCGCCTCGACCGCATCCAGCGCCGCGAGCTCGCCCGACACGATCACCTGCCCCGGCGCGTTCAGATTCGCGACCGAGCAGATCCCAGCCCGCGAGCCGACCTCCGCCAGGGCCCGCGCCTGGTCCTCGCCCGCGCCGAGCAGGCTGACCATGCCGCTCGGCACCTCCTCGCTCGCCTCCTGCATCGCCTCGCCGCGCACGCGCACCAGCCGGAGCGCGTCGCGGAACTCTAGCGAGCCGGCGAACCACAGCGCGGTGTACTCGCCGAGGCTCAGGCCCGCGGCCATCGGCGCGCTCGCCGGATCGAGCCCCCGCTCGATCAGCACGCGCACGATCGCGGCGCTGGTGGTCAGGATCCCGGGCTGGGCGATGTCGGTCCTGTGCACCTGCTCGCCGCGCGACCAGCAGGCCTCGGAGATCGAGAAGCCGAGCGCGCCGCTCGCCTCCTCGAACGTGGCGCGCGCGGCCGGGAAAGCCCCGCACCAGTCGCGGCCCATGCCCTCGTGCTGGGCTCCTTGCCCGGGGAAGATCAGCGCCTCGGCCATCGCGCCTCACGCGCTACCAGCGCAGCAGCGTGCCGCCCCAGGTCAGGCCCGCGCCGAAGGCGACCAGCACGCCGTACTTGCCCTTCTCCAATCGGCCGCCGCGCACCGCCTCGTCGAGCGCCAGCGGGACCGTCGCCGCCGAGGTGTTGCCATAGCGGTCGATGTTGATCAGCACCTTCTCGCCGGTCCAGCCCAGGCGATCGAGCGCCGACTCGATGATGCGCGAGTTCACCTGGTGCGGGATCACGAGCGAGATCTCGTCCGGATCGAGACCCTCCACCATCTCGGCGATCAGATCGGCCATCTTGGTGACCGCGAAGCGGTAGACCTCCCGGCCGCGCAGGCGGATGAAGTGCTCGCCGCCGGCCACCGTCTCCGCCGACGCCGGCCGCGCCGAGCCGCCGCCCGACATGTGGATGATCTCGAAGGCCGAGCCGTCGGCGCCCAGCGTCGCGCGCAGGATCTCGCCCTGGCGGCAGTCCTCCCACGGCTCGAGCACGACCGCGCCCGCCGCGTCGCCGAACAGGATGCAGGAGGTGCGGTCCTTCATGTCCAGGAAGCGCGACAGGCACTCCGCGCCGACCGCGAGCACGCGCCGCGCGCGGCCCGAGGCGATGTAGCCTTCGGCGGTGTGCAGGGCGGTCAGGAACCCGGTGCAGGCCGCGTTGACATCGAAGGCCGCCGCACGCGTCGCCCCGAGGCGGTGCTGCAGGAGGCAGGCGGTGGCCGGCAGGAGGTAGTCGGGGGTCAGCGTCCCGACGATCACCAGGTCGAGCTCCGAGGCCTCGATCCCCGCGGCGTCGAGGGCCCGGCGCGAGGCCTCGAGGGCCAGGTGCGAGGTCGCCTGGTCGGGCGCCGCGAAGCGCCGCTCGCGGATCCCCGTCCGCTGCACGATCCACTCGTCGGAGGTGTCGACCAGGCGCTCGAAGTCCTGGTTGGTCATGACCCGCTCGGGGACGTAGGAGCCCGTCCCGGCGATGCCGACCCGAATGCGACTCTCGGTAGTCATTCGCGTGATTGCGGCGCGCATCTTAGCGGGGTTCCACCACGGCCCGAAGAACCTCGCCGGCTGCTGGATGTCGACTGCCTAGGCAAGACTTCCGGAAACCGATGCACGCGTGCATGCGCCGCGCCTGCTGGCGCGGCTGCGGCACATGCGGCCGCCCGCCCGCGAAAACCGATCGACGCGCCGCGCCTGCTGGCGCGGCTGCGGCACATGCGGCCTGCGGCCGCGTGCCGCAAGCTAGCCATCTTGGCCCTGAAAACCTTACACCTCACGCAGGCTCCTGCGGGCCAAGATGTCTAGCCGGCCCCCGTGCCCCAAGCGAGGTGCGGGCGGCGCGCGGCGAGCCCTCAGATCCGCGCCCCTTGCGCCAAGCCGGCGACGATGTGCTGGTTCACGCCGGCGTCGAGCGCTCGCGCGGCGAGCGTGGTCGCGTTCGCCACGGCCGAGGCGTCCGAGCGGCCGTGGCCCTTGACCACGATGCCCTGAACGCCGAGCAGGAGCGCGCCGCCGTACTCGGCGTAGTCGATGTGCTTGCGCACGTTGACCAGCGCCTCGGGCCCCCACTGCACGCGATGGCTGCGCAGCTCGCCCAGCACCAGCTCGAGGAGGAACCCCGAGAAGCCCTCCATCAGCTTGAGCACGACGTTGCCCGTGAACCCGTCGGTGACGACCACGTCGGCCGCGCCCTGGAAGATGTCGTTGCCCTCGATGTTGCCGACGAAGCGCAGCGGCGAATCGGCGAGCAGGGCGTGGGCCTCCTTGGTCAGCTCGGTGCCCTTCGAGCTCTCCCCGCCGATGTTGAGCAGCGCGACCCTGGGCTCCGTCACGCCGAGGCAGTCGCGCATGTAGATCGAGCCCATCAGGCCATACTGCGCCAGGTGCTGGGGCTTGGCCGAGGGGTTCGCGCCCATGTCGATCAGCGTGACCGGGTGCCCGGTCAGCTCCAGGGTGACGGCGATCCCCGGACGCTTGACCCCCTCGAGGGACCCCAGGCCGAGGGTCGCCGCGCCAACCACGGCGCCGGTGTTGCCCATGCTGACCACCGCGCCGGCGCGCCCGGCGCGCACGGCCTCGATGCAGACTGCGATCGAGGAATCGGGCTTCGCGCGCAGCGCCGCGGCGGGCGACTCGCCCATCTCGATCGTCTGGCTGGCGTGGACGATCTCGAAGCCCGGGTTCCCGTTGGCGAGCTCCGCCTCGATCCGGGCGCGATCGCCCACCAGGAGCACGCGCTCCGGATCGAGGTGCAGGTCTCCGGTCGGGTGGCAGGCCTGGAGCGCGCCCTGCACCATGGATCGCGGGGCGGCGTCGCCGCCCATGACGTCCACGGCGATCCGTCGCTCCAGCATGGTCCGCGGCGGCCCGCCCGAGCTAGAACTCGTCCTTGGGGAAGACCTCGGTGCCGCGCTTCTCGCCGCCCTTGGCGAAGCCGTAGTAGCCGCAGTTGTCGCAGACCCTGTGCGGCCGGACCGCGGAGCCGCAGCGCGCGCAGTGGTTGGCCGGGCTCACCTTCAACGCGAGGTGGGAGCGGCGGATGCCGGTGCGGTGGTTGGAGTGTCGGCGCTTGGGGTTCGGCATGGCGATTCGGGGCCGCGGGCGGATGGGCCGCGGGCGGGCGGCGGGAAAGGCGGGGATCCTAGGCTGCGCCGGCGGCGGGTGTCAACGAGCGCGGTTCACGTCCCCAGCGCCGCGGCGAACGTTTCCTCCAGGCGCCGCATGGCCGAAGGCACCGATTCCGGGTCCAGCCCCTGGCCCTGGGCGAGCGCGGGCTTGCCCCCGCCGCCGCCGCCGAGGAGGGGGGCGATCTCGCGCGCGAGCTTGCCCGCGTCGAGGCCGCGCTCGAGGGCCGAGCCGCCGAAGGCGAGGATCCACGGCACGCGGCCCTCGCCGCGCGCGAAGAGCGCGAAGGCGTGGTCGCCCGAGAGCGAGCGCGCCCGGTCGGCCAGCTCGCGCAGCGCCGAGGCGTCCAGCTCGGGCAGGTCGAGCACGGCCGCGCGCACGCCGGAGCGCTCGCGCAGCGCGCCCTTCAGGCGCTCGAAGGCGCTGCCGACGTCGGCCTTGGCGCCGGCGGCGCTCTTCTTCCGCGCCTCCTTCGCCTCGCGCTGCAAGGTCTCGATGCGCGCGGGCAGCTCTTCGGGCGAGGTCTTCAGCGCCCGCGCGGCGCCCGTGAGCAAGCGCCGCTGGGCCTGGATCGTCGCGATGGCTTCGTCGCGCGTCACCGCCTCGATGCGGCGCACGCCGGCCTGCAGGGCGCGCTCGGAGAGGATCACGAACGGCCCGATGTCACCCGCCGCGGCGACGTGGGTGCCGCCGCACAGCTCGATGGAGTAGCCCGGCACCTCGACCACGCGCACGCGCTCGGCGTACTTCTCGCCGAAGAGCGCCATCACGCCGCGCTCGCGGGCCGCGGCGAGCTCCTCCACCGTGGTCCCCACCGGCGCGTTGCGCGCGATCTCGCGGTTGACGCGCGCCTCGATCGCCTCCAGCTCCGCCGGCTCGATCGCGCGCGGGTGCGAGAGGTCGAAGCGCAGCCGGTCTGGGCCGACGTAGGAGCCCTGTTGGACCACGTGCTCGCCGAGCAGCTCGCGCAGCGCGCGGTGCAGGAGGTGGGTCGCCGTGTGGTTGGCGCGGATGCGCGCGCGGCGCTCGGCGTCGACGCGTGCGAGCACGCGCGTGCCGGGAGGTGCGCTGCCGGCGGCGCGGCCCAGGTGGACGACGACCTCGCCGATCTTGCGCGTGTCCTCGACCCGGAACTCGAAGCTGGCGCCCGTGTGCGGGAGCGCGGAGATCACGCCCGTGTCGCCCACTTGGCCGCCGCCCTCGGGGTAGAAGGGGCTGGCCTCGAGCACCAGCCGATCCGGATTGCTGGCTGGATTGCTGGCCGGATCGCCGGGGAAGAGCCGCACGAGCGCGGTCTCCAGCTCGAGCGAGTCCGGGCCCGTTCCGTGGTAGGTGCTGCGCGTCGGCGGGATCGCCGCGAGCTGCTCGGCCGAGAGCAGTTGGCGGAACGCGCCCTCGGATCGGCTCGCCTGGCGGTGGCGCTCCTCGGCGCGGGTCCAGCCCTCCAGGTCGAGCAGCCACGAGCGCTCGCGGCACATCTGCTCGACGAGATCCTGGGGGAAGCCGTAGGTCGCGTAGAGGTCGTAGGCCTCCTCGCCGGGGACGATGCCGGTCGAGCTCGATTCGACCTTGCGAGCCAGCTCGCCGAAGAGCACCAGCCCGCGCTCGAGCGTGGTCCCGAACGATTCCTCCTCGGCGCGCACGACGGTCCGGATGTGCTCGGCGCGCGCGGCGATCTCGGGGAAGGCGGGCCCGAGCACCTCGGCCACCGCGGGCACGACCTCGAACAGGAACGGGCGGCGCAGACGCAAGCGCTGGCGGCCGAAGCGCGAGGCACGGCGCACGAGTCGCCGCAAGACATAGCCGCGCCCTTCGTTGGAGGGCAGGGCCCCGTCGGCGATCGCGCTGGAGACCGCGCGCACGTGGTCAGCGACGACGCGGAAGGCGACGTCGCTCGCCTCGGCCTCGCCGTAGCGCACCCCGCTCGCATGAGCGATCCGCTCGAAGAGCGGCGCGAAGAGGTCCGTGTCGTAGTTCGAGCGCACGCCCTGCAAGACGGCGAGCACGCGCTCGAAGCCCATGCCGGTGTCGACGTGGCGCGCCGGCAGCGGCGCGAGCGAGCCGTCGTCCTGGCGGTTGAACTGCATGAACACGTTGTTCCACAGCTCGATGAACCGCTCGTTCCCGGCGTTGACGCCGCGCTCGCGGTCCGCGCCGTCGCGCGGGTCGCCGGCCTCGCCGGTCAGCCAGGCGCGGTCGATGTGGATCTCGGTGCACGGCCCGCAGGGGCCGGTCTCCCCCATCTCCCAGAAGTTGTCCTTGCGGCCGAAGCGCAGGACGTGAGTCGGCAGGATGTCGGTCGCCTCGGCCCAGATCCGGGCCGCCTCGTCGTCGGCCGGCAGGCCGTCCGCCGGGTCCCCGGCGAAGACCGTCACCCACAGCCGCTCCTTGGGCAGCCCCCAGACGCCGGTCAGGAGCTCCCAGGCCCAGGCGATCGCGTCCACCTTGAAGTAGTCGCCGAAGGACCAGTTGCCGAGCATCTCGAAGAAGGTGTGATGGTAGGTGTCGAGGCCCACCTCCTCGAGGTCGTTGTGCTTGCCGGAGACGCGGATGCACTTCTGCGTGTTGACCGCGCGCCTGTAGGGCCGCGTCCCGGTGCCCAGGAACACGTCCTTGAACTGGTTCATCCCGGCGTTGGTGAAGAGCAGCGTAGGGTCGTCCTGCGGGCAGACCGGCGACGAGGGGACGTAGCGGTGGCCGCGCTCCACGAAGAAGTCGATGAACTCGCTGCGCACCTGCGCCGAGCTCCGGATGAGCGGCGTCCGGGCCATGGGGGCGGCTAGTCTAGGCCCGCCGCGCGGGAGCTGCGACCGGCGAAACGGGCCTGGATGAGGCCCGACTCAGGCCTTGGCCGCGGCGCGGGCGGGCTTCGCGTTCGCCGTGCCCGCGCTCGGAGCGGATTGAGGCTGCGCGCCGCGATTCGACGCTGGCGACGCGGTCGAGGTCGCGGGCGCGGAAGCCAGCGGTGCCGAGGACGCCGGAGCCGCGCCGGCCCCCGGCCCGCCCGCCGCCGGCGCGGGGGGCGGGGGAACGAGCTTGGCGCGGATCGCTGCCTCCAGCTCGCGCGCCAGCTCGCGGTTGTCCTCGAGCAAGGCGCGCGCCTTCTCGCGCCCCTGGCCGAGCCGGATCTCGCCCTCTTTCGGGTGCTTCAGCGAGAACCAGGTCCCGCTCTTGAGCACGGCCCCTTGCGCCAGCCCGAGGTCGAGCAGGTCCCCCTCGTAGCTGATCCCGCGGTTGAACAGGATGTCGAACTCGACCTTGCGGAAGGGCGGCGCGACCTTGTTCTTGACCACGGTCACCTTGGCGCGGGCGCCGACCACCTCCTCGCCGTCCTTGATCTGGCCGATGCGGCGGATGTCGATGCGCACCGAGGCGTAGAACTTGAGCGCCCGCCCGCCGGTGGTCGTCTCCGGGCTGCCGAACATGACGCCGATCTTCTCGCGGATCTGGTTGATGAAGATCACCAGGCAATCGGAGCGCGAGATCGCCGAGGTGAGCTTGCGCATCGCCTGGCTCATCAGCCGCGCCTGCAGGCCGACGAAGCTGTCGCCCATCTCGCCCTCGATCTCGGCGCGCGGGACCAGCGCGGCCACCGAGTCGATCACGACCACGTCGACCGCGTTGGAGCGCACCAGGGTCTCGACGATCTCGAGCGCCTGCTCGCCGGTGTCGGGCTGGCTGACCAGGAGGTCGTCGAGGTTGACGCCGACCTTGCGCGCGTAGGCCGGGTCGAGGGCGTGCTCCGCGTCGACGAAGGCGCAGATCCCGCCCTCGCGCTGGGCGTTGGCGACGATGTGCAGGGTCAGCGTGGTCTTGCCCGAGCTCTCCGGCCCGAAGATCTCGACCACCCGCCCGCGCGGGAACCCGCGGCCGCCCAGCGCCAGGTCGAGCGAGAGCGAGCCCGAGCTGATGCCGCGCACCTCGACGCTGGCGCTCCCGTCGCCCAGGCGCATGATCGCGCCCTTGCCGTAGCTCTTCTCGATCTCGGACAGGGCGGCCGAGAGCGCCTTGCCTTTTTGGGACTTGTCGGCGGGCTGGGCCTTGTCGGCACCATCCACGGGCGTCGGGGAGGGGTTGGGGGTCAGGGCAGGGCTCATGGTCGGCTCGCTCGTGCGGGTTCGGGGTCTGTTAGGTAGATGCCCATGCTAGCGGTCCAGAACGGTCATTCCAGCGACGTCCAGGTTTTTTTTTCGCATGTCCACGGCGCCGGGGGTCGGTCGGCGGGGGTCAGGCCAGGGGGAAGCCCCGGATCTCACGGTAGCGCTCCCCCGCCGCCCCGGCGAGGGATTCGACCAGGCTGGCGCGCGGCGGTTTCCACTCGAGCCGCAGATCGAGGTCATAGAAGGAGGAAGGAACCCGCACCCCCTCACCCCGGGGCCCCCGGCCGCGAGCGCCGCGCACGCGTCCCACCGTGACGTGCGGAGTCCACGGCCGCTCGTCGGCCGCGAAGCCGAGCGCCGTGCACGCGGTCCCGACGCGGGCTTGGAGATCCACGAGCGCGCCCACCGCCGGCTCGCGCAGCCCGACCCAGAGGATCCGCTCGCGGCCCCGGCTGGGAAACGCGCCGGCCTCGCGCAGCTCGAGCGCGGGCATGCGCGCGCCGGCCAGCTCCGCCTCGAGCCGCCCCTCGATCTCGGGGACCCGCTCGGCCGCGACGCCGCCGAGGAAGAAGAGCGTGACGTGCACCTCGCGCGCGCCGTACAGGGTCAGGCCCTCGACCGGCCCCTCCGGCGCCGCGCCGAGCCCGCGCCGCACCTCGCGCACGAGCGGGAGCCCGAGCTCCTCGCCGAGCATCAGGGCGACGAACAGCCTGCGCGTGGGAGTGCTCACGGCGCCGCAGGGCTAGATCGCGTGAGATCGCCCATGCGATCGGAGGAGGCGGCTCAAGCGACATCCTCCTTCAGCTCGCGGCGGATCCTTTCCGCCAGGAACACCTTGATCAGCGACTGGTAGGGCACGTCCTGGCTGTTGGCCAGGAGCTTCAGCTCGTCGAGCATCCATACCGGCAGCCGCAGGGAGATCGTGCGCAAGGACGGCTCGAGGTTGGGAAAGGTGACGCGCCGCGCGCGTTTCCAGTCGATCTGCTTGGTCGAGTCGTGGATCGCCCAGTACTCGCGTTCTTCGTCCTCGCTCTGGAATCGCCTTCGCTTCGTCATCTGAATCGGTCCCTCCTCCACTTCCCAGGTCCTCGTTCGAGGCCCCGCGCCGCCTACAGCGTCGTGATGTCCAAGAGCTCGTTGAAGCGCGACTCGACCCGCGCGCGGCCGCCCTTGGCGAAGCCTTCGATCCCGAAGCCCTGCACGCAGAACGACGCCGTGACCGTGCCGTAGAGCATCGCCCGGCGCAGCGTGCGCGGCTCGACGCACTCCGATGACGCGATGTAGCCCATGAAGCCGCCGGCGAAGGCGTCGCCGGCGCCGGTGGGGTCGACCACCTCGTCCACGGGATAGGCCGGCAGCGCGAAGTGCGCGTCCTCGCCCAGGAGGAACGCGCCGTGCTCGCCCTTCTTCAAGATCACGTAGCGCGGGCCGAGCTCGCGCACCTTGCGCGCGGCGTGGATCAGGCTCTTCTCGCCCGAGAGCATGCGCGCTTCCTCGTCGTTCAGGACCAGTCCGTCCACGCGCCCGAGCAGCTCCAGGAGCTCGTCGCGGCAGGTGTCGATCCACAGGTTCATCGTGTCGGCGACGACGAACTCGCGCTCGGGGCACTGCTCCAGCGCCTTGAGCTGCACCGCCGGCTCCGCGTTCGCCAGGAAGACGTAGCGCGAGTCGCGCAAGCGCTCGGGGATCTTGGGGTCGAAGCTCTCGAAGACGTTGAGCTGCGTCTCGAGCGTGTGGCGCGTGTTCCAGTCCGCCTCGTAGCGGCCCGACCAGCGGAAGGTGCGCCCCTCGGCCACCTCGACCCCCTCGCAGTCGACCCCGCGCGCGCACAGGGCCTCGAGGTCCCCGCCGCGGAAGTCCTTGCCGACCACGCCGATCATGCGCAGCGGGCCGAAGCTCGAGGCGGCCATGGCGAAGTACACCGCCGAGCCGCCGAGCACCTCCTCGCGGCGCTCGCGCACCGTCTCGACCGTGTCGTAGGCCAGCGTTCCGATGACGATCAGGCTCATGCGCTACCCCCGCGGCAAACCATACCCTTCCGAGAAAGTAGAACTTTGACTACGACTCAAATGTTGCGCAATTCGGCGCGGGCGCCGGGGAGGAGCAGGAAGAGGCCGCCGAAGAGGCCGACGGCGAACAGGCACAGGCCGAAGCCGATGCTGATCGCCAGTCCCAGGGTGGCGGTCGAGCCGAGCTGCTCGAAGAGGACGGCGTAGGCGGCCTCGCGCAGGCCCCAGCCGCCCGGGGCTACCGGCAGCGCGGCCGCGGTGTTCGCGATCGAGACGGCCGCCGCGTAGCGCACGATGCCCAGCGTCGTCTCGCCGAACGCGCGGCCCAGGGCGACGATCGCCAGGATCACCGCCACGTGGTTCGCGAACGAGAGGCCGAGCGAGAGCGCGACGGTCCACGGGCGGCGCGAGTAGACCAGGATCGCCTCGTCGACCTGCTTGATCGCGCCGCCCAGCGGCAGGCGCTGCACGAGCGAATCGAAGCGCACGAGCCTTCGCAAGGGCGGCGCGGCGTAGAGCAGCGCCCCGGCGGCGCCGCCGGCGAGCGAGAGCAGGACCGGCAGGCGCAGCTCGGCGAACTCCGGGCCGAGCCACAGGAGCGCCGCCGCGCCGAGCAGGACCAGCGCGAAGAGCCCGATCAGGCGGTCGACGAACACGCTCACCGCCGCCTGCGCGCGCCTCCCGGGATTCTCCTTCGCGGCGAGCACGGCCTTGACCAGGTCGCCGCCGGTCAGGCCGGGCACGACGATGTTGAAGAAGAAGCCGAGGAAGGTCAGCCGCAGCGCGTTCCACCACCCCGTGCGGCATCCCGCCGCCGCGAGCAGCCGCCACCAGCGCGTGGTGGTCACCAGGATGCCCACGAGCATCCAGCCGAAGGCCTGCACCAGCCCGCGCGGGTCCATGTCGCCGAAGACGCGCGGCATCCCGGGGCGCGGGTCGAAGCTCCCGCCGCGCTCGAGCTCGATCTCGCCTTTCGGGCCGAGCGCCGCACGGACCTCGGCCGGCAGGTCGGCGCGCTCGAGCTCCGCGCGCTCCACCCGGAACCACACGCGCTCGCCGCTCCAGCTTCCTTCGATCGAGCCGCGCAGCTCGAGCGCCGGCTCACCCTTCCAGACCAGCCGGTCGCTCCAGGGCACCGCCCGCGCGACGAGCGCGAAGAGCAGCGCGGCGAAGGCGAGCTTGCCGACCAGGCCCCAGCGCTTCCTGCGCCGCGCCTGCGGGTTCGCGGACGGCTCGATCAAGGCGCCGCGCCGACGCCCGCGCCCCGCTGCGCGCGCCCGCCCACATCCCCCCCGACGTCGCCCCCACCGTCGCCCCCACCCTCGCCATCGGCCGGCGGAAGCTCCGGATGCGTCGCGCGCCACCAGTCCTGCCAGTCCTCTTCGCGCATGCTGGAGACCGCCGGCCCCCCGAGCTCGCGGCTGATCGTCCCCAGGGCCAGCATCGCGGCCACGCGCACACGGCTCTCGGGGTGCAAGGTCGCCCTGGCGTAGATCACGCGCGCCCACTTCTCACGCAGCTCGCCGATCGCCTCGCTCGCTCCCGGCGGCGCGCGCTCGGGCAGCCCGCGCTTGCGCACGAGCTGGAGCAGCCTCGAGACCACGAGCGTGCCCGGCTCGCGCTCGAGGCCGTCGAGGAACATAGCCAGCGCCGGATCGCCGTAGAGCTCGACGTTGGCCTCGATCGCCGCGGCGCGGACGCGGTCGCTGGGCCACCCCGGGTGCGAGCCGGCCGCCGGCCGCGGCGCCTCGTCGCGGATCGCGCCGCGCAGGGCCTCGCGCACCGCGATGCGCTGCAATCGCACGACGAGCGCGCGCAGCGGCTCGAGCCGCGGGTCCGAGGCGTCGCTGGCCGCCTCGAGCGCTGCCGCCGCGCGCAGCCCGCGCAGCGCGCCTTCCAGGTCGAGATCGAGCGCGCTGAAGCGCCGAACGGCCTCCTCGAGGTCGACCCGCGGCTCGGGCGACTCGGGCGCGGGCGCCGCCCCGCTCTCGGAGGGGGGCGCGAAGGGGAGCGCGAGCCGGGGCCTCGCGCCCGCGATCAGATCGCGCAGCGCCGCGGCCACCTCGTCCGCGCTCGCCGCGGGGCCGGTGCGCTCGGCCGGCGGCCCCTCGAGGCCGAGCCGCGCGCCCGCCTCGGCCAGCTCGAGCACGCAGCGCTCGCGCGAGAGCTGCCAGGCGTCGTGGCGCGCGAGCCGCGCGAACCACTCGACCTGAACCGCCGAGGTGCGCAGGTCGCCGGCCTCGAAGTGCGCGAGCCCTACCAAGTTCTCCAGGCACGCCTCGGTCGGGTCGCCGACCTTCTTCGGCGCCTTCGCCTCGACCTGGGAGCGCGCGTTCGGCAGGAGCCCGGCGAGCCCGCGGCGCAGCCCGAACTCCCAGTCGCTCATCAGGGCCGCGGAGTAGCGGTGGCGGGCGTCCTCGCCGTGGAGCTGTTCCAGGTTGCGCACCTTGGCGGGCACGAGCCGGCATCCGGCGAGCGCCGGGAGCACCAGCGCCGCGGCGGCTGCGCGCGCTGCCCAGGGCCTGAGGGGTCGAGCCATGCGGGGCTAGCGTCCGAGCGCCGCGCGCGCCGCCTGGACCACGCGCTCTGCGGTGAAGCCGAGCTTCGCCATATTCACCTCGCCGGGTGCGGAGGCGCCGAAGCGCTCGAGCGCGACCGCTCGGCCGCCCTCGCCGATCCAGCGTTCCCAGCCGAAGCCCGCGCCGGCCTCGACCGAGACCCGCGCGCGCACGGAGCGCGGGAGCACCTTCTCGCGCCAAGCCTCGTCCTGCTCGGCGAAGAGCTCCCAGGAGGGCATCGAGACGACGCGCGCGCCGATCCCGTCCGCGGCCAGGGCCTTGCGCGCCTCGAGGGCGAGCGCGACCTCGGAGCCGGTGGCGATCAGGATCACGTCCGGCGCGCTTCCCTCAGGATCGGCGACCACGTAGGCGCCCCTGCGCACGCCCTCCTCGAGCTCCTCGCGCGCGACGGAGAGCACCGGCAGCTTCTGGCGCGTGAGCACGAGCGCGACGGGGCGCTTCGTCTCCTCCAGCGCGATGCGCCAGGCCTGGGCCGTCTCGTTCGCGTCGGCGGGGCGCAAGACCAGCAGGTTCGGCATGGCGCGCAGCGACGCCAGGTGCTCCACCGGCTGGTGCGTCGGCCCGTCTTCGCCCAGCGCGACCGAGTCGTGGGTCCACACGCAGATCAGGGGCAGCGAGTTCAGCGCCGCGAGCCGCACCGCCGGCCGCATGTAGTCGGAGAAGACGAAGAACGTCGCGACGAAGGCGCGCAGGCCGCCGTGGTAGAGGATGCCGTTGCCGATCGCGCCCATGGCGTGCTCGCGCACGCCGAAGTGGAGATTGCGGCCCTCGCCGCTCTGGCCGTCGAAGTCGCCCGAGCCCTCGATCGTGGTCTTGGTCGAGCCCGCGAGGTCCGCGTCGCCTCCGATCAGCTCCGGGAGCAGGGCCGCGAGGGCGTTCTGGGCCTTGCCGCCGGCGTCGCGCGTCGCTGCCTGGGCACCGCCCTCCCACCGAGGAAGCACCTCCGCCGCGCGGCGCGAAAAATCCTCGGGCAGCTCGCCCGCCATGCACCGCCGCCACTCGAGCGCCAGCTCGGGGTTGGCGCGCGCCCAGGCGTCGAAGCGCTGCTGCCACTCGGATCGCGAGCGCGCGCCGCGCTCGAGCGCGGTGCGGAAGCGGCGGCGAGCGTCGTCGGGGACGTAGAAGCTCGCTTGCGGGTCCCAGCCGAGGCACTCCTTCGTCAGCGCGACCTCCTTCGGGCCGAGCGGGCTGCCGTGGGCGTCCGCGGTGCCGGCCTTGTTGGGACTGCCGTAGCCGATCGTCGTGCGGACGACGATCAGCGAGGGCCGCTGGGTCTCGGAGCGCGCCGCCGCGATCGCACGCTCGATCCCGGCGAGGTCGGTGTTGCCGTCCTCGACGCGCTGCACGTGCCAGCCGTAGGCCTCGTAGCGCCGCGCGACGTCCTCGGTGAAGGCCATGGAGGTCGGCCCGTCGAGGGAGACGTCGTTGGAGTCGTAGAGGAAGACCAGCTTGCCGAGCCCGAGGTGGCCCGCGAGCGAGGACGCTTCCGCCGTAACGCCCTCCATCAGGTCGCCGTCGGAGACCAGGGCGTAGGTCCAGTGGTCGACGACCACGTGCCCGGGCCCGTTGAAGCGCGCGGCGAGCGAGCGCTCGGCGATCGCCATGCCGACCGCGTTGGCCGCGCCCTGGCCCAGGGGACCGGTCGTCGCCTCGACGCCCGGCGTCATGAAGCGCTCGGGATGCCCCGGCGTGCGGCTCTCCCACTGCCGGAAGGCCATGATGTCGTCCATCGTCAGGTCGTAGCCGGTCAGGTGCAGCAGTGCGTAGAGCAGCATGCTCCCGTGCCCCGCCGACAAGACGAAGCGATCGCGGTCCGGCCAGCTCGGCTCCGCCGGATCGTGCTTCAGGAAGCGCTGCCAGAGCACGTACGCCATCGGCGCCGCGCCCATCGGCAGCCCGGGATGGCCCGAGTTCGCCTTCTGCACCGCATCCATGGCGAGGGTGCGGATCGTGTTGATGCAAAGCTCGTCGAGCGAGCGCTCGAGCACGGCCATCGGTCCTCCAAGCGTCGGCGGGGGTCGGCGGGGGGTCGGCGGCGCGCTCCTCCATAGAGTGGGGTGCGCTCCCGCAGAGCGTAGATTGTCCGCCGCGCGCGGTCGGGGCAAGCACGAAGGCGCGTTGCGGCGCGGTAAGGGTCGTTCGGTGAACGGCTTGGCAACGCGCGGGGGTGATCCCGCGGCCTGGAGCTTCACCCTGATCGTCCAGATCCTCCCTCGGAGGCGGGTGCGCGGATAGGCTCGGGGCATGAGCGCTCGCGCTCGACTCGCGCTCGCGGGCTGCGTTCTCCTCGTGGCCTTCGCGCTGCTCGGGCGGTGGGCCGTCGTTCGCGAATCCGCGACGGCGGCGGCTCCCGCGCCTCATGCCATGGCGGAGGCGCCGATCGGGACGCGCGAAGCGCTGGCCCAGCCGGGGAGCGAGCCGCCCGAACGGGTGGCGATGGACGGCGCGGATCCGGCCCTGGCACCTGCGGAACCGCCGGCAGCGCAGCTCGAGCCCGAGCTCGACGAGGCGCTCCTGCGCGTGCGCGTCGTCTCGCAGGAGAGCGATCAGCCCCTTGCCGGCATGGAGGTGCTGCTGCGGGGACAGGACTTCCACGCCGAGGGGACATCGACCCCGCTCGCGCACGTCCCCCGCACGCGTGCCCGCCCCAACGAGGTGCCGCGGACCGGCGACGACGGCTGGGCGGAGTTCATCCTCCCACAGGGCCGGCGATGGGGCGTGTTGGCCGTGGACGACGAGAGCGCTTGGCTCCGGGCGCCCATGTTGACCTGGACGCCGACCTTGGCCGGGGGCCAGACGTACGAGATCGTCCTGCGAGTTGCAGACCGGGGCGACCTCCAGTTCTTCGGCCGCGTGGTCGCCGCAGACGACCGCAGCCCCCTCGCCGGAGCGGAGGTGGAGCTCGATTCGAGCCCCGGGTCGCAGACGCAGGCGCTCACGGGCCCGGATGGCGTCTTCGAGCTGCGCGGCAGCGGCTTCGCGCGCGCCCGGGCGCGGGGCTTCGCCCCGGCGCTCTTCCACTTGGCGGAAGGACACGAGCGCGCCGCCGACGCTTTCGAGGTTCGGCTCCAGCGCGGTGCCACGGTGGTGGCCCGGGTGCGGAAGCCCTCCGGAGCGCCGATCGCCGGTGCTCACGTGACCCTCTGGACGAACGACATGCACCTGGTCATGCCCGAGACACTCCACCTCTTCGGCATGTCGGCGGTTCCCGGGCACCGCAGTTGGATGGCTACGACCGACGCGGACGGCCAGGGCTCGCTCGAGGACCTTCCTCCGGGGGTGCCGCTCACCCTGGAGCTGCGACTCGAGAACTCGCCACCCCCTGCGGCGTCGGTTTTGGAGCTGCAACCCGGCGAGATGCGCGAGGTCGACCTGATCGCCGGCGGGGGCATCGAGCTGCGCGGACGCCTCGTGGATCAGCATGGCGATCCGATCGCGGACCAGCGCATCGTGCTCCTGCGGCCCGAGCCGCCCTTCGTCTTCCAGATCCTCATCGGCGCCGGAACGACGCCGCTGGCGGAAGCGAGGTCCGACGCGCAGGGTCGGTTCACGATCCCCGATGTCAGCCCTGGCAACTGGATGATCGGCCCGGCTCCCGCGAAACGCTCCGGACGGCCCGATCCCGGCGAGGTACGGCCGGAGGCAGAGCGCATCGTCCCGCTCGCGATTCCCATCGAGGTGGGCACGCTGTCGCCACAGGAGATCCTCTTGCGCGTCGATCGCGGGCTCTACATCCGCGGGCGAGTCGTCGACTCGGAGGGGAATCCAGCGAAGGGATCCGTCCTGGCGCTTCCCAACCGAGATCCCCTTTTCAGGGCTGCGTTCATCTGTGACGTCAAGGAGGGTGCATTCCTCCTCGGACCTCTCGCGGCAGGTCGCTATCGCTTGACCGCTTCAGGATCGATCCGCGACGCGAGGTCCGACACGGTGCTCGCTGAATCCGGTGAACGTGACGTGCTGCTCAGGCTCAGGGTCGGTGGCCGAGTCGCAGGTCAGGTCGTCGACGGCAGCACGGGGCTTCCCAGTTCGGCGGATGTATCCCTCTGTCCGATCGGGGAGGCCGGCATGATGGTCTCTCCCTTCACCAACCCGGAGTTCCACTTCGAAGGCTTGCCTAGCGGAACGTACGCGCTCCTCGCACGCTCCGGAGAGGAGGTCGGCTGGCTCGCCGGCGTCGACCTCAGGCCCGGCGAGGAGAGAACCGGCCTGCGCATTCTTCTTCAGCCCGGCGCGGGCCTGCGAGTCTGGAACCGCACCGCTCGCTGGACCGCCTTCCTGGTCCAGTTCGACGGCTATTGGATCGACGCGTCCGGAATCGAGAGCGGCAGCCAGCGGCGGGCGTTCCTGCCGGCCGGCCACGTGGCGGTTCGCCTGCATCAGGGAGAGATCGAGCGCACGATCGAAGTCGACTTGGTCGCCGGGGAGGTGCGCGATATCTCGTTCGAGGACGAGCAGCGTTGAGGCTCGACGGTTGATGACACAGCGCAGCCTTCGCCCCATCCGTTCGACTCGCCTCGCCAGGTTCGCCTCCATCTCCGGGCGTCCCGCCGCGATCGCAGCCGTCGCGCTCCTGTCGTGCGCGCAGCCCGCCACGCGCGTGGAGGGATCCGCGTGGTTGGCCAGCGTGCGCGTCGAAGCGCAAGGCGGCCAATTCCGAGACCTGCCCTGCACCGTGCAAGCGACGCCCATCGAGTGGGGCGGCGCCGTCTACCTCGCCGGCGAGTTCACGGGCAGGGACGGCGCCGGTGAGTGGCAGACCAACTACTACGGCATCTCCGGAGCGCCGGTGGTATCGACTGGAGGTGACCTGCTCGGCGCGTGCAGCAAGACATTCGGAGCTGCCGCTCAGAGGGTCTTCGGCATCACCCCACGTGCCGAGCTGGACCGGCTGCTCGAGCGAGGGCGCCTTCTCGGCATGGCGCCTGCATGGCCCTCGGATGTGACGGAGCCGGCTGGTGTGCTCGAGGCCGGAGCTTCCGTCATCGTGCTCGACGTCTGGGGCGACGTCGTGCTGGGAACGACCGGCCACGTCACCCTCGTGCGCGACGGGGCGTTCCTCTCCCTCGGACATCCGATCAACCCATCGGAGCTCGGGCCGTGCCTCTACGCCGCCTTTCGGGCTCCGGTCCTCGCGATCCATCCTGACGGGGATCACCGAGCCGCTCTCACGCGCCTGGGCGAAGCGTTCGGCGCCATCACGTACACCGGCGCCGCCGGCTGCTACGGGGTGCGCCGTTGGCCGATCCCGAGCGTGGAGCTTCGCTGCCGGCTCGTGTCGCGATCGGGCCGGAGCCTTCTGGAGCGACGGTGCTTCGTCGCGGCCGATCCGCGGCGCTGGAGGGCGAGCCTCGGCCGAGCGGCGCCGATGCTCTTCTGGAATTGCGCTCCGGATGTGCGAGAAGGAGGCGAGGTCGAGATGAGCTCACCCACGACCTCGCACGCGTTCCGGGTCGAGCCCGGATCCGCGCACGACGACGTCCGCACCCAGGCCCATCGCAACCTCCACGAGTTCATGCGGACACTCGAAGAAGACGTGCGCAGGGTCGAGATCACGATCCGTCTCGATCGCGAGCAGGCGTGAAGCGGCTCATCCGACGCCCATGGACGAGCGCTCCGGTGATTGCCCTCGAGGCATCCTTGCAGGGAATCGCGGCGCCGGGATGCGCCTCGCACGGCGCGCGTGAGGGCGGCCCCGAGCTGACCGTGCGTGTCCAGGCGCCGGGGGCGCAGGGCAGGGAAGTGGAGCTGGCCGGGGTCAGGCTCGGCAGAAGGCAGGAAGAGGGGTCGTGGCTCGACGTCGTGCGCCTCGAGGAGAGCGGTGGTGTGCATTGGCTGGAGCGAGGCGTCTGGAAAGGGATCGAAGGCAGCCCCGTCTACGATTCCAGCCGCAGGCGCATGGGTCTCGTCGTGAAGCGCTATGGCTCGCCCCCTTCGTGCATCGTCGGCGTGGCCGAGCTCGCTCCATGGCTGTCGAGCTCGAGCGTCTCGCCCGGCTTGGCGGATGGGATCGACGACCGAGAGCAGGAGGGCGCCCTGGAGCTGGGCACGGTGGTCGGGATCGCGAGGTGGACCGGCTCCGACGGAGGCGTCTGGGGCAAGGCCACGGTGGCAACTCTGGGCCCTGCTGCAGCGGTGGCCATTCCGTGGCAGATCCTGGGCGATCCAGGCGCGTGGGTCGGCGCTGCCGTCGTCGCGTGGACTCCGCACCTCGTCGCCGACCACGGCGACGAGCTGGAGCTGGTCGGACGCCCCGGAAAGGTCCTGGGAGTCGTCGCCAAAGCCGCGCAGGGTGCGCTGGTCGTTCATTTGGACCGTGGCCCGGAGTGGATCGACGTGCGATGTTCCGCGTGGGCCGGGGATCTCGAGCTGGGGCGCTGCGAGGCCCGGGTCGCGGTGGATTCGCGGAAGGGATGGACTAGGGTTCCGGCCCTGGTCGCGCACCATCTCTCACGGTGCGACCTGCGGCGCCCCGGAGTGGCTGAGCTGGTCACCCGCTCGTCCCGGTGGGACGCGCAGAGCGATCTCATGGAGGACGAGTTCGGCCGCGGCCTGGACAAGGGGATCGCCGCTCGGATCGAGTCGCTCCTGCGCGGTGGCGACGGATCCGCGCCCCGCTTCGTCGAGTGCGAGGTCAGGCTCATCGTCTCCGCCTCCCCCTCGAGCGGTCGCTGACCGAATCGGACCCGGGGGACCGTTCGTGCCGCTAGCCCAACTTGAAAGGTTAGGGGGGGTGAATCGGCCCTGACGGGGGCGCCAGGGCCGATTCGCCCCTCGCTTTTCCCACTACATTCTGAGCACCGCCGGCGCCTTCAGGCGCTTGGGCATCGCCAGCCCCAGGCGCT
>DATKBQ010000252.1:0-4681 GCA_035546375.1 Planctomycetota bacterium
AAGCGCCCGAAGGGCGCCCCTGCACGTCCCTACCCCTAGAACTCCCGATGCAGCTCGACCCCCTGGAGGATCCGAGGCCGGATGAAGAAGAGCACGTTCGACTGCTCCTTCCGCGTCAGCTTGCTCCTGAAGAGCAAGTTCAAGATCGGCACGTCCCCCAGGAACGGCACCTTGCGCACCTGCTCCACGTTCCGCTCCGAGATCAGGCCTCCCAAGATCACCGCCTGCCCCGGCTGTAGATAGACCGTCGTACGGGCCGCCCGCGTCGACAGCACCGGCACGGTCACCCGCGACCCCCCGCTGTCGGTGGTCAAGAGAGTCTCGCTTCCGCTCTGCTGGGAAGCCTCGACGTCGATGTTCAAGGCAACCGTCTGGGTGCCGACGACACGCGGCACGACGAAGAGCTTGACGCCGACTTCCTGGTACGCCACCTGCGCCGAGAATCCGCCGGTCGGCAGGATGTTGTTGATCGCCAGGAACGGAATCTTGAGCGTGTTGATGATGTCCGCGCGCCCGCCTTCGCGCACGGCGATCTTCGGCCGCGAAATGATCGACACGTTGTCGTTCGTGGCCACCGCCTCCAGGATCGCGTTGAACGTCACCGCGTCCTGCACGCCGCCGATCGACAGCAGGGCCTCGTTCGCCTCCGATTGGTTCGGCGTCGACGAGTCGAAGCTCTTGACGAACGTGTGGCTGGGGAACTGGAACATCGGCACGCCGACGGGCGGGCGCACGCCGATGTCCAGGATGTCGGTGAACGTGACCTCGACGATCTTGGCCTCGATCTCGATCTGCGGCACGCCGGCGGCGAACAGGTTGATGAAGTCCTCGATCTCGTGCAGCAGCTCCGAGCCGGCGGTGACGATCAGCCAGTCGGCGAGGACCGCCGGCTTCGACTCCCACTCCGGCTTGCCGAAGGGCGCCCGCAGGTCCTGGTACAGCTCGATGTCCCATCCCGCCTCGAGGTCGATCTTGACCATGTCCGGGGGCGAAGGCCCGCTGCCCATCTCCGGCGTCCAGATCGGGAAGTTGCCGTAGGCCGTCAAGAGCTTCTGCATCTTCTCGCCCGTGCCCGCGCGCAGCGGGTAGGGCTTCGTGATCGTCCCGTCCGGGTTGACCTTGATGCGCTCGCCGAAGGCCAGGTACGGGTTCTCCTGCACCGGCGGCGCGGCCGGCTCGACCGGCGCCGGCTCGGCCGGCGCTTCCTCGTGCGGGGCCTTCGCCTGCTCCTTCGCGCGCTCGATCTCCCGCTCCGAGAGCGGCCTGTCCATCTCCGGCTCGAAGCGCCCGAAGGCGTCCTCGCCCTGCATCTCGGTCACCGGCTGGATCGTCCCCTTGGCGAGCAGCTCGCGCAGCTCCTGCGGCGTCAGCTCGCGGTCGCGCCGCTCGGGCGGGACCTCGTGCGGGCCGACGCAAGCGCCGAGCGCGAGCAGGATCGAGCCCGCGAGGGATCGGCGGCGCATCCGGCGCGCAGGGGGATGCGGTGCAGTCATCGGTCGTTGCGTCGGCGGGCGGGGAACGGCGCTCGCGCTGGATCGTCCGGGTGCCGGCAGTCGCTGGAGTAGCCTCCCGCGGGGGCCGTGGCAATGCTCTCGCCTCCGCGTGGGAGGCTTGCCCGGACCGCGCCGGGCATCGGCAGTCGCGCCAAGGGGGTGGGACGGGCCCTAGAGCTGCGCCTTCACCTTGTCGGTCACGTCTGCGATCGCCCGGCCGTCCTTGTGGCGGATCTCCTTCCAGACGCTGCAGTAGCCGTTCGCGACGCGGACCGTCTCGCAGGCATCCTTCACGCGGTTGACCGCCTCCGTGTGTAGGCGGATCCCGTCCGGGGAGCTGGGGTCGATCTTCTCGTCGCGCATCTTCTTCATCTGCGGCGTCGCGGCGAGGCACGCGGCGAAGTCGACCTCGGCCGGGTTCGAGAGCTGGTTCAGGTTGCTCAGCCCGCAGATGTTGTCGGTGGTGCGGGCGAGCCAGGCGCTGCCGAGGGCGGGCGGCGTCCCGAGGGAAGTGTCCCGGAGCGCGGCGGGGGCGACCGAGCCGGCCGCCGCCAGGGGCGCCAGGGCGAGGATGCCGCAGAGGATTCCGGAGAGGGTCTTCATCGGGTGTCCTGATCTTGGGTGGGACGTGCGGATGCGAGGAAGCGAGCTTGGCGGCGGAACGCAAAGGCCATTCCCTTGGGCGGAACGTCTCCGTGGAAATCGCCTCCCCGACGCTAAGCCTTGCCCCGTGGGGGTTAACGACACCGTCATATTCGGGCTTGGGGCCGCGTCCCCGGCCCAGCGCACCGGCTTCCCGGCTTATTTCCGCCAGATTTCGACGCGGCCGTGCAAAACCTGCCCGAAACGCCCTTCCAACGCCTTCGGAGTGCGGCGGAATCGGGTCGCCTTGCGGTGACCCTCCCGGACCAAGAAGCCCTGCTCCACGAGCTCCAACAGATCGCGGAGAGCCGTCCGGGTCGAGATCCCAGCCTGGGTGGCATAGTCGCCGGATGAGATCCACTCGCCATCCGCCAAGGCCTCGAGCAGATGCTCCTGCCGCGGGATCATGGGCCTCCCCTCGGCCGGGGACGGCTGGGTGGAGGCCTCCGGGTCGAGGTCGACGTGCTCGGGCCGCAGCTCGCTCCCGGCCGCCAGGACCAAGCCCCGCGCCAGGACGTTCTCCAGCTCGCGCACATTGCCCGGCCAGGGGTGGTCGAAGAGCCGGTCGAGCACCCCGGGATCGACGCCGGTCACCGGGCGCGCAGCCGAGGCGTTGTAGCGCCGGACGAAGCTCTCCACCAGCTCGGGAAGGGCCTGGCGGCGCAGCCGCAGCGGCGGGATCGCGATCTGGGCCACGTTCAGCCGGAAGTAGAGGTCTCCCCTGAAGCGCCCGCGCTCCACGTCCAGGGCGAGGTCGCGCGAGGTGGTGGCCACCACGCGCACGTCGATCGCGACCGGCCGGGTCGCGCCGAGCGGCATGACCTCGCGCGTCTCCAGGAGCCGCAGGAGCGCCACCTGACCCTCCGGCGAGAGTCCGCCGATCTCGTCCAGCACGATCGTGCCGCCGGAGGCGTACTCGAAGGGGCCCATGCGCCGGCTGTGGGCGCCGGTGAAGGCGCCCTTCTCGTGGCCGAAGAGCTCGTCCTCGACCAGCGATTCGGCGAGCGAGGGGCAGTGGATGTGGACCAGGGGGCCGGCGCTGCGGCGGCTCCAGCGGTGCACGAGCTCGGCCACGCGGTCCTTGCCGACGCCGGTCTCGCCGGAGACCAGGACCGTAGCCTCCTGCTCGGCGATGCGCTTGACCGTCTCGAGCAGCTCGACCATGTTCGGGCTGCCGGCGACGAAGCCCGACGGGAGGTGCTCGCCCAGGCCGGCGAGGCTCGCCGCAGGGGCCGCGGAACGCGCCTCCCCGAGCCTTTCCTCGAGCACGCTGATCACGAAGCGCGCGCTCGGGCCGTCCTCCGGCCACGCGGCGTGGGCGCTCGAGAGCTCCCCCACCGGCTCGCCGTCCGGCCACGGGCCGGCGCCGACGCGCTCGGCGACGCGCCGCTCGATCGCCTCGAAGCTGGGCCGGCCCGCGCTCCAGGGGATCCCTATCTTGAGATCCGACGACCCCGAGCGGCCGAAGATCGCCATGCCGCGCACGGCGAGGCGCATGCGGCGCGCGGCCTCGCGCAGCCTCGCGGTGGCGCGGGCGTCGTCCTGGGGCAGGCCGCCGAGGCGGATCTGGACCAGCAGCACGCCCGCGCCCGGATGGCCTTCGGCGCGCCGGATCTCCTCGGCCAGGCGCTGGCGGAAGCCGGGCTCGGAGAGGAACCCGGTCGCGGTGTCGCTCACCGCTTGGCGGTAGAGGCGCGCGTTCTCGAGCACGATCGCCGCCTGGGCGCAGGCGGCCCGCAGGAAGGTCAGGTCGGCGGGCGCATCGGCGGAGGCCAGGCCGAGCACGACCGCTCCTCGACAATGGCCGGCGGCCGAGAGCGGCAGGCACACGACGCGCTCGACGGTGCCGAGCAGGAGCCGCTCGCCATCGCCGAGGGACGGAAGGCCGCGGCGGTCGCGCAGCTGCAGCACCTGGCCGGACACGAGGGCCCGGTGCAGGAGCCCCGGCGGCTCGGGCAACGGCAGGTCGCGGCCGCCCGGCCCGTAGAGCCGCGGCTCCTCGCCGGCCTCGCCGCGCCACAGGAGCCACGCGCTGGCGGGCTGGGCGTGCTCCAGGAAGAACTGCAGCACCGCGTCGCGCGCTTCGCCGGCGTCGAGCCGGCTCGAGATCTCCTCCTGCGCCACTTGCAGGGTCTCGAGCTGGCGCACGCGGTGCGCGACCTCCGCGGAGTACGAGCGGATGGCCGCGCCCAAGTGGCCGATCTCGTCCTCGACCTCGGGCACCACGGCGATCGCGCCGCCCTGGCGCACCGCCCGGTCGAGGCGCTCGATCGGGCCGACGATGCGGCCGGTCAGGATCCCCGAGAAGAGCAGTGCCGTGAACACGACCGTGAGCGCGGCGGCGAGCAGGAGCTCGGTCAGCGTGAAGTCGCCGATCAGCGGCTGGCCGCGCTCGCGCAGGGTCGCTACGAGGACTCCGACCACCTCGCCCGTCTGCGCGCCGTAGAGCGCGCGGCGGACCTCCCGCGGCCCGGCGGGGGCGAGGTCGGCTTCGACCGGCGCCGGATCGCGGCCGGCGCCGAACAGGCGCACCGCCGCCGCCGGGC
>DATKBQ010000253.1:0-2354 GCA_035546375.1 Planctomycetota bacterium
CGAACCTGGTTCGGTATTTCAGCGGCCGGGCGACTCGAAAGTTGCCGGTCAGCGGCCCCGCGGCCGGCGGGGTATGGCACAATCGGGCCTCCGACGGGAGGATCGACCATGCTCTTCGCTTCCCGGCTCGCCCTGGGAGCCGTGCTGCTCGCGGGCGCCGCCCAGGCGCCGGATTCCGAAGTCGCGCGGACCCCCAGGCGTCTCCAGTCAGGGGACCCGGGCCTCGAGGCGCTCGAGGCTCTGGATCGCGAGCTGGCCGCGCTCTTGCGCGAGCAGCGCGGCGCCCGGCTGCGCGCCCTGCCGCTGGCTGGCGTAGCCGGCGACGAGCGCGCCGCAGTCCTGCCGTACCGGCGGCGCCTCGAGGAGCTCGCGCGCAAGGGCAGCGCCGCCGCGGCGGTTTGGATGCGGTTGGGCGATCTGGCGGCGGCGGGCGCATCCTCGCTCCCGTCGCCGGGCGGCGTGCGGGTCGACGCATGGTCGGAGATCCTGCGCGAAGCGCTGCGCGAGCCGCGGCTCTGGGAGGCCGGAACCGGGCTGCTCCGCGCGCTCGAGGCCGAGGAGGCGCAGGTCGCTGGCGAGCTGCGGCGGCGTCTGGATGCCGGCGCGCTCGGCGACCACTCGACGCTGGCGGCGCGCCTGGCTCGCGCCACCCTCCACGCGCGCATCGAGCGAGCCTCCGGCGCGGCGCCGCGCGAGGCACGGGCGGCGCTCGCGGAGCTGCTCGAGCTCCCGCACGAGGCTGGCTCGCTCGCCCGCTGCGCCTCCGAGCTGGCGTGGCGTCTGGAGCACCTGGAGACCGGCCGCGAAGCCCCCGCGCTCATCACGTACGACGTCGACGGGAACGAGATCCGCACCGCCGACCTGCGCGGCCGGATCGTCGTAGTCGACTTCTGGAGCTTCGACGAGCCCCGCTTGGTGGAGAGCATGGTGAGCCGCAGGCGGCTTGCCGCGCTGGCGCGCGCCGGGAGGATCGAACTGATCGGGATCGGGTTGGAGCCCGACGCGCAGACCCATCGCCGGGTGGCCGACGAGCTCGAGCTGGATTGGACGACCTCTTGGGAGGGCGGTCCGGAAGGCCCGGCTGCCCGCGCATGGAGGATCCGCGAGGCGCCGGCGAGCGTGGTGCTCGACGCGGCGGGACGGATCCGCTTCGTCGGCGTTCCCGGAGCGCGTCTGGAGCAGGTGATCGAGCAGCTCTCCGGCGAGGCGCACCCAGCCGGGGTCAGGAAGGATCCGCAGCCGGGCGGACGCAGAAGCGAGGAGTACCGCCGCTGAGCGGAAGGATGGCGATGCTGCGACCGCGAACCCCGCTCGACCGCCTGCCGCTGTGCACGGCCCTCGTGCTGGCGAGCGCGCTCGTGGCGTTGGTGTTCGTCCGCACGCCGCCGCGCCAGACCGACGCGGCGCTGACCGCGCAAGCGCCCGAACCTCGAGCGGGCGAGGCAGCTCGCCCCGCTGCCTCGGCGGCTGAGAGCACAAGCGTAGCGGCGCTGGTGTCGCAGGTGGTGGAGGCCGGTGCGCGTCTGGCGGCTGGTGGCCTCGATCCGCTCCCGGCGAGTCCCAGCGAGCCGCAGCTCACGCTTGCGCCCCATGCAGGTGCCTCGGGCCCCGGCGGCGGCTCCGTGGAGCGCTGGGTCGTTTCCCATGCCGACGGGCGCCGCTTCGCCGAGGGCGCGCTGATCGAGGGGCAGCTCGAGGGGACATGGCGGTTCTGGCACGAAAACGGCGTGCTGATGGCCGAAGGCGCCTTCCGCGACGGCCGTCCCGAGGGCGCCTGGCACGAGTGGTATCCCGACGGCAGGCCGCGGCTCGAGGCCCGCTGGGGCGAGTCGGGCCTCGAGGGGCGCTTCATCGAATGGTGGGAGGACGGCCTCCTGCGCCGGGAGGGTTCCTTCGAGCGCGGACTGCGCGAGGGGAAGTGGACGAGCTGGCACGCCAACGGCGAGTTGCGGGCGGATGGGCTCTATGCGCAGGGCCTGCGCGACGGACCCTGGAGCGCGTCGTACCCGAGCGGGCTCCCGATGCAGCAGGGAACCTACGCCGCCGGGCGCCGAGAGGGGGCGTGGAGCGCCTGGTACGAGGACGGCTCGGTCGCCGAGGCGGGCAGCTTCGATGCTGGCCTGCGCGAGGGCTGGTGGACCTTCCGCTCGAGCGACGGATCGCTCGATGCACGCACGGGCTTCTACAACGCCGGCAAGCTCTTGCGGTGAGACCCGCGGCACGCGCGTAGCGCCCGTGCCGCAGGCGCGCCGCTAGGCGCGGCGCGTCGATCGGTTTCGCGTGCAGCGCCCGTGCCGCAGGCGCGCCGCCAGGCGCGGCGCGTCGATCGGTTTCGCGCGTGCAGCGCCCGTGCC
>DATKBQ010000254.1:0-10279 GCA_035546375.1 Planctomycetota bacterium
TCCCCGGGATCGCTCTCCAGATCCATCAACAGGTGATTCCCGAGGCTGTTCCACGCGTACTTCCACTTCCCCTCGTAGAGCGCGCGCCAACTCCCATGAGGGCTCATCTCCGGCAGCGGATACACCTCGGCCACGACCGGATGCCCCACCCCCGGCGGCACCCCCCCCTGGATCCCGGGCGGCGGCGCGATCTCGAGGCGCTCCAGCACCATCGGCAGCACGTCGATCGGCTGCACGAGCCCCCCGATGCGCTCCGGCCCCCGCTCGCCGCGCGGGTAGCGCAGGAAGAGCGGCACGTGGAGCTCCGGCTCGGTGAGGAACTTGCCGTGGCCCCAATTGCCGTGCTCCCCCAGGAGCTCGCCGTGGTCGCCCGTCACCACCAGGAGGGTGTCGTCGAACATCCCAAGCCGATCCAGCCCCGCCAGGAGCTGGCCGACGTGGTGGTCCATGTACCGGATCTCGCCGTCGTAGAGGTCGATCGCGAGCTGGCGGCGCTCCTCCTCGCTGCGCGGCTCGCCGCGCGGAGCCGCAGGGTCCACGTTCCGCTCCTGCTCCGACAGGAAGGCCCACCGGTAGGGCGGCGGCGCGTCGTAAGGGGTGTGTGGGTCGAAGTAATTGAGGAACAGGAAGAAGGGCTTGCCCCGCTGTCCCTCGAGCCAGCGCAGCGCGCTCGCCGTGACGTCCTCCGCCAGGCGACCGCGCAGGGCTTCGATGTTTCCGTCGTCGTAGTGCGCGAAGCCGCGGTCGAGCCCGAACAGTCGCTTGAGCCACGGCCCGGCGACGAAGGCCCCCGTGGCGAAGCCGCGCGCGGAGAGGATCTGCGCCAGCGTCACCTCCTGCGCCGGCAGCGCCCGCGCCCGGTAGCTCAGCATCCCCTTGGTGTCGACCGCGTCGCCCAGGTTCAGGCTGCCGCGCGCGTCGTAACACACCCCGTGGCTCGTCGGCAGCTTGCCGGTGAAGAGCGAGACGTGCGCCGGCAGGGTCCAGCTCGAGGGGCTGATGGCCCGCCCGTAGAGCACCGACTGCTCCGCCAGGTGGTCCAGGTTGGGGCTGGTCGGCCGCTGGTAGCCATAGCAGCCCAGATGGTCGGCGCGCGTCGTGTCGAGCGTGATCACGACCACGTTCGGCCGCTTGCGCCGGGAGCCCTTCCCGCAGCCGGCGGCCAGCCACAGGCTCCCCAGCGCCCCGGCCGTGAGCAGGGAGCGGCGGTCGCAGAGCTGGGGATCGGGACGGTCGCGTTCCATTCGACGGGGCTCTCCTGCCACGGCCCGAGCAGCCCGAGGACGGCGACGAGCCCTCCCAGTGTAGCCCGCCGGCCATCGGGCGCGGCCGGTCCCCGCGGGGAGGGCGCTCGGGGACGCGCCTGCGCGGCCTCCACGGCCGGCGCCGCCATCTGGGAGATCCCCGCATTCGCGCGCACCGGTGCCAACCGGGAAATCTCCCGGCGCTACCGGCGCAGGGCCAGCGGGGGCACCCGCCGCCCGGGACGCCACCTGTTCGACATCTCGGATCCGCATCGCGACGACCCCATGCGCCGGTCACTTCTCCTCCCTTTCTTCCTGGCTGCGTGCGCGACCGGCGTGGAGGTGTGCGAGGAGTCGTGGCCCGACACCGGCAAGCTGCGCTATCGGGGGCTCGTGGAGCACGAGGGAGGCGCCGCGCTGGCGCAGCGGGAGTGGGCCTTCTGGTACCCCGACGGGACCCTGCAGGCGCGCGGCCGTTTCCAAGCGGGCACGCCCCCCGGCCCCGCCGACCTGGCCGCCGACAGCACGCGGGTGCCCATGCAGGGCCGCCACGGAGCGTGGAACTTCTGGAGCCACCAGGGGCAGATCCTCGCCGAGGGCGCCTACGACTACGGCCGCCGCGAGGGCCTGTGGACCTTCTGGCACGAGAACGGCCTGCGCGCCTACCAGGGCCGCTACCACGCGGACCGCGCGATCGGCGCCCACGTGCGCTGGCATGACAGCGGCGTCCGCAGCGAGCTCGCGCATTACCACGACGGGCGCATCACAGGCCGGCGCGAGATGTGGGATACCGCAGGCAGCCTCGTCTGGGCCGGCCAGTACCGCTCCGGCGAGCTCACCGCGGTCCTCACCGGCAAGGGCGCCTCCGACCATGCGCTCGCCCAAACGACGCCGGCTCACGCTCCGCCGGAGCCACTCACGGCCTCGAGCCGACCCGATTGAGGGCTGGTGCGGAAGGGGGGACTCGAACCCCCACGGGTTGCCCCACAGGATCCTAAGTCCTGCGCGTCTGCCGGTTCCGCCACTTCCGCGTGGCGCGAGCATACCCCCGATCGCCGCTGCCGGGTCCTCACAGCCGGGCGGACCACCGGATGGGGGGGGGGCAGGAGGAGCTCCCGCAGGAACGCCATCGCGCGCCCGCACCGCCTCCTTGCCGCGTCGGGCTCGAGTCCGGCGGCCGCGCTCGATCAGCTTCTGCACGAGCTCGCCGAGCTCGTCGGGCTCCGCCGCGGCCAGGGCGTCCTCCGCCTGCTTCGCTCGCACGTCCACGTGCGTCACGTGCCACGGCCGGCGAACTCCCAGAATCGTCGCGTACAGCTCCTCCTTGCCGTGCATGCACGAGAGTGCTACACGGAGCACGACTCCGAAGTCTCCCCGGCTGCCCACACGAAAGCCTGGAACGCCAAAGTTTCACCTTATCGGCCGGCCTTCGGCCGCGCGAGAAAGTGCAACTTTGACTACGACTCGAAAGTTGCCCAATTGCCCGGGGCGTCAGCGCGCGAGGGCCTTGCGCATCAGCTCGTCGAAGCGCGCGCGGTCGGCGCGGCCGAGCTCGCGGTCGACGATCCGGCCCTCGCGGTCGATCGCCAGGGTGACCGGGATCGGTCCGGGGAGGTCGAAACGTTCGTTGATGGCGTCGTAGTCGGGCCCGTCGAAGATCAGGATCGGGACGCCGATGTCGCGCTGGGAGGCGAAGCGCTTCACCGCTTCGAGCGTGCCTTCCGGCGTCGCCTCGGGGACCATCAGGTCGTAGGAAACGGCGAGCACGACGCCGCCTTCGCCCTGGAACTCCCGCGAGGTCTCCACCAGCTCGGGCAGCTCGGCGACGCACGGCGGGCACCAGATCGCCCAAAAGTTGAGCAGCACGCCGCGCCCGCGCTGGCGCGCGAGCGCGGCCTCGAGACCGGCGAGGTCGACGATCTCGACCGATGTCGCTGCGGCAGGCTCCGCTCGAGGACCGCGCGGCGGGCCGGCCTCTTCGCCTGCGCCGCAGCCGGGCCCCGCCGCGAGGGAGAGCGGAAGGAGCCATGCCGCGATGCGCGGGGCCCTCGTTTCGAGGACCTTCCTCACGGGAAGGTCACGAGCGCTTGACCATTCAGCCGTACGGCTTGGTCTCCTTGACCTCGACCGTCTTCTCTTCGAGTGCGGCGTCGATCGCGTCGCGCACATAGGCTTTCGCCTGGTCACCCTTCTCCGCCTTCGGGTCGTCGTCGAGCGCGCCCGCGTAGACGATCACGCCCTTCGGATCGATCACGAAGCAGTGCGGCGTCGTCTTGCCCTGGAACAAGTCGCTGATCTGATTGCCGTGGTCGAGGATGATCGGATAGGTGATCTTCCAATCCTTCAGGCGCTTGCGGATCTTCTCGTACGTCGGCTGGGCGGGATCGCGCTCCGGAGGAGGCTCCGTCCCCAGCTCGTTCTGGTTGGAGGCGATGGCCAGCATCACCACGTCCTTGTCCTTGTAGCGCTCCTGGAAGGCCTTGAACTTCGGCTCGGCCTGCTTCTCCCACGGGCAGACGATCGACCAGAAGTGGATCATCACGACCTTGCCGCGCAGGTCCTTGACCTTGTACGGCTTGCCGTCGATGTCCCGCCAGACGAGGTTCTCGTCGACCGTCGAGCCGATCTTGTAGGGCTCCTTGGCGGCAGCCTCGACCGGCTCGCTCGGCTGCTTCTTCTCGTCCTGCGCCGCGATCGGCAACGCGAGCGCGCCGCACAGCGCGACGCACGCCATCCACCACGTCTTCATGTCGATGCTCCTTGGAGGTCGAAGGGGGCACGGCCCTCCGCGCGGCCTGCACGGCGGCGCGGGGCTGGCCTGCATCCTACGACGGATCCAGCGGCAGCGTGAGGCCCATCGCTCCAAGCCGTGTAACGGGCAGGTTTGCTCGCGGAATGCCGCCCCGGCGAAGGCTCACGGTTCCGAGGGAGCGGCCTTCCGGATCGCCTCGATGTCCAGGGTGATGTGCACCTCGTGGCCCACGACGAGCCCGCCGCCGCCCAGGGCGTCGTTCCAGCTGACTCCGAAGTCGCGCCGATCGATGACCGCCTTCGCGCAGAAGCCGGCGCGGATCATCGGCCCCTTGTCGACACCGTCCTCCCAGAACGGCGTGCGCCATCGGCCAAGGTAACGGGTCTCGAGCACGGTCGCCTTCGTGATCCCCCGGATCGTGATGTCGCCGTGCACGCGGAAGTCTTGGGGTCCCAGGACCTCCACGGAACGGCTGGTGAAGGCGATCTTCGGGTGGTTGGCGACGTCGAGGAAGTCGGCGCTCCGCAGATGGCCGTCTCGCTCGGGCTCTCCGGTCCACAAGGTCGCGCTGTCGAGCTCCGTGCGCACGGATGCCGAAGCCGGTGCATCCGGATCGAACTCGAGCCGGCCCGTCAGGCCCTTGAAGTGCCCTCGGACCCACGTGACCATCATGTGCCGGCAGCGGAACTCCGCTGCGCTGTGCCCCGGCTCGAAGTCCCAGATCATCTTCGACTCCCTTCGGCCGCGCGCCCCTGTGAGGGATCGATCCGCAGGAGCGCGCGAGCGCGGCATCCTACCGCTCCGCCGCCGCCGGACTCGTGAAGCCGCGCGACGCGTGCCTGGACGAGCGCGCGGGCCCGCGGTATACCGCTCGGCCCTTCGCGGGGGCCTTTCCTTGCAGTTCCGCTCCGTACGACTGGCCTCGATCGCGCACCACCTCCCCGAGCGCACGGTCCCTTCGCTCGAGCTCGAGGAGCGGCTCGGGCCGCTCTACCGCCGCCTCGGCCTGCACGCCGGTCGCCTCGAGCTGATGACCGGCATCCGCGAGCGGCGCTTCTTCGAGCCCGGCACCCTCCCGAGCGCCGTCGCGGCGGCGGCCGGCGAGCGCGCCCTCGCGGCGAGCGGCGTCGCGCGCGAGCGGATCGGCTGCCTGATCCACGCGGCCGTGTGCCGCGACGCGCTCGAGCCCTCGACGGCCTCGTTCGTCCACCAGCGGCTCGAGCTCCCCGAGCGCTGCCTGGCCTTCGACCTGTCGAACGCCTGCCTGGGCTTCGCCAACGCCCTCGCGATCGCCGGCGGAATGATCGAGCGCGGCGACCTCGACGCGGTGCTGATCGTCGCCGGCGAGGAAGGCAGGCCGCTGGTCGAGGCGACGATCGCCGCCCTGCTCGCCGACCCGCGCGCGGGCAAGGCCGAGCTGAAGTCCGCCTTCGCCTCGCTGACCATCGGCTCCGGCGCCGCGGCGGCGGTCCTCGCGCGGACACAGGACGGCGAGCCGGGCGCGCGCCTGCTGGGCAGCGTCGCGCTGGCCGACACCTCCCGTAGCCACTTGTGCCGCGGCGAGCACCAGGCGTCCCTCGGCGCGCCGCTGATGCGCACCGACTCCGAGGCCCTCTTGAACGCCGGCTGCGCCCTGGCTGCGCGCACCTGGCGCGCCTTCCTCGCCGAGTTGAGCTGGACCCCAGCCGACGTCGAGCGCGTGATCACGCACCAGGTCGGCGCCGCGCACCGGCGCATGCTCCTCACCACCTTGGAGATCGATCCGGAGCGCGACTTCCCGACCTACGAGCATTTCGGGAACGTGGGCTCGGTCTCCCTCCCCCTCTCGCACGCCCTCGCCGTGGAAGCCGGCTTCCTGCACCCGGGACAGCGCGTCGCCTGGCTCGGAATCGGCAGCGGCCTGCACTGCCAGATGCTCGCACTGCACCTGTAGCCCGCCTGCGCACCGGCCCCGCACGACCCCACGGAATCGTCGAGCCCCAAAGCCGAGCTGGCACGCGTCCTCCGGGCGCGAAGCTCTGCCTCCGCCCCCTGAACTCCGCGCGAGGATCGGCCGTCTTCGGCCGATCCGCAGCGCGGAGTCCGGCGGCCGTACTCGGCAGCCGTTGTCGCCCGAAGGGCGCCCCTGCACCGCTGCGGGCCTCCCCCCTCTGGTCCCTCTCATTCGACGTGAGCCCCCGCTTCCCCGCTTTCCCTTGGACACCCGCCCCCCCACGATGGCATAACCCCCGGCCAGATATCTGAAAAATCTGAAATCCCCGATCCAGCACCGCCCCAACCCGATGCCCAAGCCCGCACCGCCCCGACCCTCCCCCACCGGCCCCGCCGGCGACCTGCTCGACGACCACCTCGCCGCGCAGCTCCCGACCTTCGAGACCTTCTTCAAGACCGTCGGCTTCAAGCGCCTGCACGGCCGCATCTGGGGCCTGCTCGTCCTCTCCGGCCGCCCGCTCTCCTCGCGCGAGATCTCCGCCGCGCTCTCGCTCTCCCAGGGCGCGACCAGCACCGCGCTGGCCGAGCTGACCGAGTGGGGCGCGATCACCTCGGAGTTCGACAGCGCGCGGCGCTGCCACCTGCACTCCCCGGTCAGCAACACCCTCTCGATCGCCGCGACCGTCATCCGCCGCCGCGAGCAGGTGATCTTCTCCCAGTTCCGCCAGGCCGCGGCGCGCACGCTCGCCTACGTGACCCAGCGCTACGGCGAGCGCGACCCGCGCGTCCTCACCCTGCGCTCGATCATCTCGACCTGCGAGATCGCCGAAGCGGTGATGCAGCTCGTGGTCGGCGCCGTCGCCGGCGCGCTCGACGACAGCGAGAGCATCCTGCACAAGGCGATCAGCACCGCGCTGAAGGTCGGCGTCGTCCTGCCGAGCCGGCTCCTGCTCGGCAAGGGCGGGCTGCATTCGCTGGCCGCCCAGGCGGCCGCGGCCCAGGCGCAGGTTCTGGCGGAAGGCCTGGACGCACCCTCCGAACTTCCCTCGCTCGTCGATGCGGATCACGGGGCCGGGAACGGCGAGGGCGACGGGCTCCAGCCCTCCTCGGCGCGCTCCGATCGCGCGGCGGAGCACCCCTCCCCGGCGAAGGGCACCCGAGCGGAGCCGCGCCGTGCCTGATCTGCCGCGCGTGGTGATCACGGGCGCGGGCGTCGCCAGCCCGAACGGCAGCTCGCTCGCGGAGTTCCGCGCGGCGCTGCTCAGCGGCGTCTCCGGCGTCGAGCGCTACTCGATCCGCCACGTGGGCGAGACCTTGGCCGGGGTGTGCCACTTCGACCCGCTGCGCCACCAGAAGCGCAAGGAAGCCCGGCGCGGCACGCGCGCCGGCGGGATCGCGATCTGGTGCGCGCGCGAGGCGCTGGCCCACGCCGGGCTCGAGCTCTCCGCGCTCGAGCGCTCGCGGGTCGGCGTCTACGTCGGGATCACCGAGCACGGGAACGTCGAGACCGAGAACCAGATCCACGAGGTCGCGGGCTACGGCTTCGACCTCTCCTACTGGTCGCACCACCACAACCCGCGCACGGTGGCCAACAACCCCGCCGGCGAGGTGACGCTGAACCTGGGCTTGACGGGCCCCGCGTACTGCCTGGGCGGCGCCTGCGCGGCGGGCAACTTGGGGTTGATCCAGGGCGTGCAGATGCTGCAGCTCGGTCAGGTCGACCTGGCGCTCGGCGGCGGCGTGAGCGAGAGCATCCACACCTTCGGCATCTTCGCCAGCTTCCGCGCCCAGGGGGCGCTCGCGCACCACGCCGAGCCCGCGCGCGCCTCGCGGCCCTTCGACCGCGCGCGCAACGGGATCGTGGTCGCCGAGGGCGGCTGCCTGTTCGCGCTCGAGCGGCTCGAGGACGCGCTCCGGCGCGGCGCGCGCATCCTGGGCGAGGTCACCGGCTACAGCGTTCTCTCCGACGCCCACGACTTCGTCCTGCCGGACGCCGCGGGCCAGGAAGCGTGCCTGCGCGGCGCGCTCGCGAGCGCCGGCCTCGCGCCCGAGGAGGTCGACCTGGTCTCGAGCCACGCCACCGCCACCCCTTCGGGCGACGTGGTCGAGGCGCAAGCGATCCGCGCGGTGTTCGGCCGATCCGCTCGCACCTTCGTCAACAACACGAAGAGCTTCATCGGCCACGCGATGGGCGCCGCGGGAGCGCTCGAGCTGGCCGGCAACCTGCCGTCCTTCGAGGACGGCCTGGTGCACCCGACGATCAACCTGGACGAGCTCGACCCCGAGTGCGAGGTCCCGCGCCTGGTCGCCGGCGAGCCGACGCGCGCGCCGGGCCGCGGGATCGCGAGCGTCCTGAACATGTCGTTCGGCATGCTCGGCATCAACTCGGCCGTGGTCGTCGAACGCTACCCCAATCGAGGAGCCGCCTGATGAGCCGTGAAGAGATCGTGACCGCCGTCAAGGACATCATCGCCTCCATCGCCCCCGACGAGGACCTCTCGGAGCTGGCGCTGGACGTGAAGCTGCGCGAGCAGATCGAGCTGGACTCGATGGACTTCCTGGACATCGTGATGGAGCTGCGCAAGCGCTACGGCGTGCAGGTGCCCGAGGCCGACTACCCGCGCCTCGCGACGCTCGCAGGCTGCGTCGAGTACCTCGAGCCGAAGCTCGCGGGCAGGGAACCGCAGCCGGCGGGGAGGCTCTAGGGACCGGCGCATGCGCTGCGACGTGCTCGTGATCGGCGCGGGGATGAGCGGCCTCGCCGCCGCCATCCGGCTCGCGCAGTTCGGGCGCTCGGTCTTGCTCGCCGAGCGGCACACGCTGTGGGGCGGGCTGAACTCCTTCTACAAGCTCGCCGGCCGGCGCTTCGACACCGGGCTGCACGCGCTGACCAACTACGCGGCGCCCGGGAGCCGCAGGAGCCCGCTGGTGCGCGTCCTGCGCCAGCTCGGGATCGACCAGGGCGAGCTGCGCCTGGGCGAGCAGGGCCACTCGGAGATCGCGTTCCGGGCCGGCGGCGAGACCGTGCGCCTGCGCTTCGCCAACGGCCCGGAGCTCCTGCGCTCGGAGGTCGCGCGGCTCTTCCCCTCGGAGCTCGCCGGCCTGGACGCGCTGATCGCGGCGCTGCCGCCGTACTCGGCGGTCGACCGCCTGAGTCAGGATGCTCCCTCGGCCCGCGCCATCCTGGAACGCCACCTGCGCGAGCCGCTCTTGCGCGAGATGCTGCTCGAGCCGCTCGCCTTCTACGGCGGCTCGCGCGAGGGCGATCTCGACGGCTGCGACTTCGCCGTGCTCTTCCGCAGCATCTACCTCGAGGGCTTCGCCCGGCCCGCGGGAGGCATCAAGACCCTGCTCGACCTGCTCGTACGGCGCCTGCGCGCGGCGGGCGGCGAGCTGCGCACAGGCTGCGGCGTACGGCGCCTGCGCGTGGAGGCCGGCGCCGTGCGCGGAGCCGTGCTCGACGACGGGCGCGAGCTCGAGTGCGACCTCGTGCTCTCCTGCGCGGGCGCGCCCGAGACCCTGCGCCTGGTCGATCCGGCCGAGCGGCCAGCCTCGGCTTCCCTCGCCCGCGTCGGCGCGCTGTCCTTCCTCGAGTCGATCTCGGTCCTCGACCGAGAGCCCGCCGCTCTCGGCCTGGATGCCACGATGACCTTCTTCAACGACTCGCCGCGCTTCGAGTACGCGCGGCCTCGCGAGGCGGTCGACACGCGCAGCGGCGTCGTCTGCGCTCCGAACAACTACGCCAGCGCCGAGCCCTTGCCGGAGGGCCTCGTGCGCCTCACGGTGCTCGCCGATCCGGCGCGCTGGAAGGCGCTCCCCGAGGAGGCCTACCGCGCCGAGAAGGAGACCGCGGCCGACCGCGCGCTGGCCTCCGCGGCGCGCTTCATCCCCGACATCCGGCCGCACACGGTCTTCCGCGACGTCTTCACGCCGCGCACGATCGAGCAGTTCACGGGCCGGATCGACGGCGCCGTGTACGGCTCGCCGGACAAGAGCCGCGACGGCCGCACCGCCCTCGCCGGGCTCTACCTGATCGGCACCGACCAGGGGCTGGTGGGCGTGGTCGGCGCGCTGGTGAGCGGCGTCGCCATGGCCGACCGCCACGCCCTGCTCGCGAGGAGCGAGGCGCGGTGAGCGAGCCCAAGCGCTACTTCAAGGGCTCGAGCGACGGCAAGCGCCCGCGCTCGACCAATCCATTGGAGCGGGCCCGTAGCTCGTACGACGTGGTCGTGATCGGCAGCGGCCTGGCCGGCCTGACGGCGGCCAACGTGCTCGGCCGGATCGGCTACAAGGTCGCGCTGCTCGAGCAGCACTACAACTTCGGCGGCATGGCCACCTGGTTCAAGCGCCG
>DATKBQ010000255.1:0-13060 GCA_035546375.1 Planctomycetota bacterium
CCGGCGGGGACTCCCCGCGCGGCCGCCGTGCCTGCGGCCGCGTGCGTGACCCCTCCGGCGGCCGAGGCGGAGGAGGTCCAGGGGTGCGCAGTCCCGGCAGCCCCCAACCAAGGAACGACACCCCCGAGGGGCCTTCGAGTCAACACGAACATCGCCTCCATGACGGCGCAGCGCTACCTCTCCCAGGTCTCGACGCGCCTGCAGGGCAACTACGCGCGCCTCTCCTCCGGCCTGCGCATCGCGACGGCGGCCGACGACGCGGCCGGGCTCGGGATCTCCGAGCGCATGCGCGCGCAGATCCGCTCCTTCACCGTGGTCGGGCGCAACGCGCAGGACGGCGTGAGCCTGGTGCAGACGGGCGACGGCGCGCTCCAGGAGGTCAGCAACAACCTGGCGCGCATGCGCGAGCTGGCGGTGCAGGCCGCGAACGGCACGCTGACCACGCAGGACCGCACGACGCTGGACACGGAGTTCCAGGAGCTGGTCGCGGAGATCGACCGCCTCGCGACCCAGACCAAGTTCAACGGGGTGAGCTTGCTCAACGGCTCGACGGCCACGCTCGACATCCAGGTTGGCATCACCGCCGGCGAGACGATCACGATCACCATGCCCGACGCGACTGCGGCCACGCTCGGGATCGACCTGCTGGATATCGCCACCTCGGCCACCGCCAGCTCGGCCCTGGCAACGATCGACAGCGCGATCGACGACGTGACCACCGGCCGGGGCGGGTTCGGCGCCGCCCAGAACCGCCTGACCAGCGCGATCGCCTCGATCGCCTCGGCGCGCGAGGCCGTGGCCGGCGCCGAGAGCCGGATCCGCGACGTGGACGTCGCGGCGGAGACCGCCGACCTGACCCGCAACTCGATCCTGCAGCAAGCCGCCGTGTCCGTGCTGGCCCAGGCGAACATCCAGCCCCAGCTCGCGCTCAGCCTGCTGAACTAGCGCACCCGGGTCGCGGATCACGGTTCCAGTCTGCGGCGGAGGGCCGGGCCCGGAAGTTCCTTCCGGGCCTGGAGTCTTTTCCCCCGCCGCGATCCGGCCTCACTTCGACCGCGCCGCGATCCGATAAGGGGTGGAGCTCCAGGCGTGCCCGGATGGTGGAGCATCCGAGGACGAGGAACGACGCAGCATGTTCGGCGGAATCACCTTCGGCGGCCTGTCCAGCGGCCTGGACACCGGCGCGATCATCAAGGCCCTGATCAAGGCCGAGCGCGCGCCGATCGACCAGCTCGAGGCGCGCAAGAAGCTCGAGCAGGACAGGGTCACGCTGGTCGGGACCTTCCAGGGCCTGGTCAGCGGCCTGCGCGACAAGGCGAACGCGCTCGGGACCTTCTCGGGCTTCTTCAGCTACAAGGTGACGAACCCCAAGCCCGAGCTGGCCGAGATCACGGCGACCTCGCTCGAGAGCGCCGGCGCGCACACGCTGGTGGTCGAGAAGCTGAACGCGACCGACCGCTGGGCCTTCGACGGCGTCGACGATCCGGATCGCGATCTCGCGACCATCGACGGGCGCATGATCGAGTTCACCTACAAGGGCACGCAGTACCAGTTCAACGGGCTGCTGCAGACCGAGACCAGCCTGAACGACTTGGCTGCGAAGATCAACGCGGGACCCAACGGCGGGGTGACCGCCTCGGTGGTGCAGACCGGCGTCGCGGGGAGCAGCACCGCCTACCAGTTGATTCTCACGGCGCCCGAAGGGGGCGTGGACGACCGAATCAGCGCCATCAGCACGACCATCACGGCGCTGACGATCGTCTCGACGGCGCCCGACTCGAACGGCAACGCGACGAGCACGAACAACATCACGGTCGGGAACTACGCCAAGTTTACGCTCGACGGATTGACCTACACGCGCGACTCGAACACGATCACCGACGTCCTGCCCGGTGTCTCGATCGACCTGCTCTCGGTCGACCCGGCCACGACCATCAACTTCACGATCGGCGCGGACACCGAGGCGATCAAGGGCAAGCTCGGGGAGTTCGTCGACGCCTACAACGAGGTAGTCAAGTTCATCAACGACCAGGGCAAGTACGACGAGAAGACCGGGCCGGGCGGCAAGCTCTTCGGCGACAACATGCTGCGGCGCGTGACGCAGACGATCCAGCGCACGCTGTTCAGCCAGACGACGACCCAGGTCGGCAACGACCCGCAGGGCTTCGGAAGCCTGCGCCTGCTCGGCATCGAGAGCAACAAGGACGGCACGCTGAAGATCAACGACGCGGTCATGGACGCGAAGCTGGCCGAGGACATCGACGCCTTCAGCGACTTCTTCGTCGACACCGACGGGTTCGACAACGGCGGGGCCGCCATCGGGACGCCGGAGTACTACGTCGACCTGACGGCGGACACGGGCATCGGCGACGACCTGGCGCGCGCGCTGGACTCGCTGACCAAGAGCTTCACCACGGCGACCGGCTCCATCTACAAGGGGCTGTTCGACTCGCGCGTCGATGCCCTCAACGACAAGATCAAGCGCTACGACAAGGAGATCGAGGCGCGCGAGTACCGGCTCGACCGCCTGGAGGAGAACCTGGTCGCGCGCTTCGCCGCGCTCGACAAGCTGATGGGCGAGTTGAACGCGCAGGGAGCGGCCCTGCAGAACGGGCTGGCCCAGATCGCCTACTGAGGGCTCGGCCGACGGAGGTCCCCATGAACCAGGGTTCCGCAGCGAGCGCCTACCGCGAGGAGGCGCTGGAGACCGCGCCGCCGATCAAGATCGTGCGCCTGCTCTACCAGGGCACCCTGCGCTTCCTGGACCGGGCGCTGGCCGCCGACCCCGCCGATCCCGGATCGGAGTTCGTAGCGCTCGTCTCGCGCGCCGATGCCGTCGTCTGCGAGCTGCGCCTCAGCCTCGACGCCGAGCGCGCCCCGGAGGTCGCGGAGCTCCTGTGCGAGCTGTACCTGTTCATCGAGGCCCAGCTGCAGCGGGCGATGACCGAGCGCGACCCCGCCCCCCTGCGGGCGGCGCGCAGCGTGCTCGCCACCCTCTACGAGGCCTGGGCCAAGGTCGAGGTTCCCCCCGGAGCGAGCGCGTGAGAGCGGAGGGCCCCCTCGAGTCGGCCGTCGACGGGCTGCGCGGGCACCTCCTCGAGCTGATCGCGCGCCTCGAGTCGCATCAGCCGGATGCCGCCGGGATCGAGCGGCTGGTCGAGCGCTGCGCCCGCGACCGCGACGCGCTGGAGACGGCGCTCGCCGGCCCCGCGGGGACCGTGGACGAGGGCGTGGCGCGCTCGCTCGCCGAGGCCCTGCGGCTGAACTCCGTGGCCGCGCGGGCCGCCGAGCGCCGCGGCGACGAGATGCTCCAGCGGCTGGTGCGCCTGCGCGGCGCCCGGCGCAGGCTCGGGGACATGCGGACCGCGGAAGGTCCCGGCGGGACCTGCGACGTGACCATCTGACGGGCTCCGAGCGCGCCCCAGGGCGCCGGAACCGCCAGCGCGGCGCGCGCCGCGTGGAGGCCATTCGCCGGACGCTCCGGCTGTCGCGTTTCGCGGCACCCTGTCGAAGAATGCGACAGCGCGGGCACGTCTCGCGCGCCGCCGGCAGGGCCGCGGCCGGCTTGGCGCGGGCCAGGCGAACGGCACGAGCGTTGCGTTCGGGCATCCTGCGATGCCGCCTTCCGTCCCGATCGCATCCCTCTTCCTGTCCGACAGCGCGCGCACGGTAGGGCAGGGACCCGACCTGACGCGCTACCTCCTGGTCTGCGCGCTGCTCGTCGCGCTCGTCGCCGCCCTGGGATGGGGCTTGCGGCGGTTGCTCGGGCGCTCGCTGAAGGTGCGCGCGGCGCGCCGCTCGCTCCAGGTGGTCGACCTGCTCCCGATGGGCGGGCGCCAGCGACTGGCCGTCGTGCGCTGCTACGACCGCACCTTCCTGCTCGGCGTCGGCGAGCGCGAGGTGTCGCTGGTGGCCGAGCTGGACCCGGTGCTCGCCACCGAGCCGGCGCCGGCCGAGGCGAACCGGAACGCCTTCGCGCGCGCCCTCGAGTCGCTGCGCGGCACGCCTGGCGCCAGGAAATCGCGGGTGCAAGCGGGCAAGGACGCGCTGCAGCCGGGGGGCATCCTCGGATGAGCCTCGTGTGCGCCGCGCTGGCGGCGCTCGTCCTCTTCGCGCCCCCGGCGGCGGCGCAGGCCGCCGCTTCTTCAACGGCGTTGCCGGTGGAAGCCTCCGTTGCGGGCGAGCAGGAACCCGCCCCGGCCTCGGCCGCGCCCGACCAGCCGATCCTCGGCGAGGCGCGCATGGGCACGGCGGTCGAGATCGCCGTCCTGCTCACGGCGCTGTCGGTCCTGCCGGCGATCCTGATCACGATCACGAGCTTCACGCGCATCGTGATCGTGCTCTCGTTCGTCCGCCGCGCGCTCTCGACGAACGAGCTGCCGCCGAACCCGGTGATCATCGGGTTGGCGCTGTTCCTGACCGCCTTCGTCATGGGGCCGGTCGCCGGCCGCATCCACGAGCGCGCGTGGGTGCCCTACCGCGCCGGCGAGATGGAGCTCGGCCGCGCGGGCGAGGCCGCCTGGGGCGAGATGTCCACGTTCCTGCTCGCCAACACGCGCGAGAGCGAACTGAGGCTCTTCACCGACATCGCCAAGCTCGAGCCGGAGGCCGCCGCCGAGTCGCTGCCGATGCGCGTGGTCGTGCCGGCCTTCGTCCTGAGCGAGCTGAAGACCGCCTTCCAAATGGGCTTCCTGCTCTTCCTGCCCTTCCTGGTGATCGACCTGGTGGTCTCGAGCGTCCTGCTCTCGATGGGCATGTTCATGCTCCCGCCGGTGATGATCTCGACGCCGTTCAAGATCCTGCTCTTCGTCCTGGTCGACGGCTGGCACCTGGTCTGCCAGTCGCTGGTCACCTCCTTCGTCACGGGCTGAGGGAGAGAATCGTGAACGCGCTGGATCTGCAGATCACCGAGATCGCCCGCGAGCTCCTGTGGACGACGATCCTGCTCGCCGGCCCGATCCTCCTGGTCGGCCTGGTGGTCGGCGTCGGCGTCAGCCTGTTCCAGGCGCTCACTTCGGTGCAAGAGCAGACGATGAGCCTGATCCCGAAGATGCTCGCGGTGATGGGCGTGACGCTGCTCCTGCTCGCGCCCGCCCTGCAGCTCCTGCGCGACTACGCCGAGCGCGTCTTCGCCCAGCTCCAAGGATTCGGCCTCTCCTGAGCGCCATGGAGCTCCTCGGCCAAGCCCCCGGAACGCTAGCCGCGCTCGGGCTCTACGGCGTGCGCGTCAGCGCGCTGATCCTCGCCGCGCCGCTCTTCGGGACCGCCTCGAGCTTCTCCGGCCACCGAGTCGGCTTGATCGCGGTGCTCTCGCTCGCGCTCTACGCCGCCTCAGGGACGCCGCTGCGCTCGGACGGCGGCCCGCTCGGCTTCGCCGCGCTGGCCTTGCGCGAGACCTTGATCGGGCTCTCGCTCGCCTTCGTCCTGCAGATCGTGGTGATGGCCGTGCGCGTCGCCGGCGAGATGATCGGCCAGGAGATGGCCTTCAACATGGCCACCATGGTCGATCCGGCGACCGGTGTGAACACGCCGCTGATCACCCAGATCCACGAGTCCCTGTTCCTGATCGGCCTCTTGGCGATCGACGGGCACCACGTGCTCCTGCGCGCGCTGGCCGACTCCTTCGCGCGGGCCCCGGTCGGTACCCTGGGCTTCGACGGCGGGCTCGTGGAGGGCCTGCAGCGCCTCTTCGGCGAGATGTTCGCCGCCGGTCTGACCTTCGCCGCGCCGGTGCTCGTGCTGCTCTTCCTGGTCTCGCTCGTCATCGGGTTGCTCGCGCGCGCGGTGCCGCAGCTCAACGTGCTCGAGGTCGGCTTCACGCTGCGGATCGCCGCGGCCCTGGTCGCGATGTACGCCTTCGCGCCGCTGCTCGCGCCGGCCATGGAACGGTTGTTTGGCGCGATGGCCGTGGGCTTGGACGGCGTCCTCGCCGCCGTGGAGGGCTGAGTGGCCGAGGAACCCGATCGCGAGCAGCGCACCGAGACCGCGACGCCGCGCCGCCGCCAGGAGGCGCGCGAGCAGGGCCAGGTGCCGCTCTCGAGCGAGATGATCGCGGCCGTCCTGCTCGGCGGATGGACGGCAACCCTCGCCGCCGGCGGCGGCGCGCTAGCGCGCGCGCTCGGCGAGACGCTCACCAGCGGCCTCGCCGACCTCGGCGCGCTGGGCACGGGCGACCTCGGCGCCGCGGGCGCCGCGCGCGCCCTCACTGCGTTGATCCTGCCCGCCGGACAGGCCGTGCTGATGCTGGTCGTTCCGCTCTTCGCGCTGTCGCTGCTCGCGGGCTACGGCCAGATCGGCTTCGCGCTGTCGCCCAAGGTGCTGGAGCTCGACGCCTCGAAGCTCGACCCGGTCAAGGGCCTCAAGCGCATCGTCTCGGCCCGCTCGGGCGTGCGCACCCTGCTCGCGCTGCTCAAGATCCTGACGATCTGCGCCGTCGCGGCGGCCCTCGCGTGGGGCGAGCTCGACCGCGTCACCACCATCGCCGGGTCGGACCTCGGCCCCGCGCTGCGCGCGGTCGGCCACGTGGCGCTGCGCTGCGCCGGCGGCGCGGTGGCGGCCATCCTCGCCCTGGCGCTCCTCGACCTGATTTTCCAGCGCTTCCAGCACGAGCGCGAGCTGCGCATGTCGCGCCAGGAGCTGCGCGAGGAGCTGCGCTCGAGCGAGGGCGACCCGCTCTTGCGCGCGCGCATCCGGCGCGTGCAGCGCGAGATGTCCAGCCGGCGGATGATGGCCGAGGTGCCCAAGGCGACGGTGGTCGTCACCAACCCCACGCACTATGCGGTCGCGCTGCGCTACGAGCGCGGCGAGGGCGGCGAGGCGGCGGGCGCCCCGCGCGTCGTCGCCAAGGGCGTCGACTTCGTGGCCGAGCGCATCAAGGAGCTGGCGCGCGAGTCGGGCGTCGTCTGCTACGAGGACGTGACGCTGGCGCGCGCGCTGCACGCGCGCGTCGAGATCGGCGACGAGATCCCGATAGACCTCTAACAAGCCGTCGCCAGCGTGCTGGCCTACGTCTACCGCGTGCAGGGGCTCGAGTCCCCTTCGCCGGCGTGAGCTGAAGCGAGGTGTCCATGAAGCTCGAAGCGAAACCGGTCGCGACGGCCACGCAGCGCGGGGGGCTCCTGCTCAAGGGCTACGCCGACTGGCTGATGGGCGCGATCGTGCTCGGGCTCGTCCTGACCCTGATCTCGCCCATCCCGCCGCCGCTGTTGGACGTGCTCCTGGCGCTGAACATCACCGCCTCGCTGCTGCTCCTGCTGGTGACGATGAACTCGCGCTCGTCCGCGGAGATGAGCGTCTTCCCGACGCTGCTGCTCTTCGCGACGCTCTTCCGCCTGGGGCTCAACGTCGCCAGCACGCGCCTGATCCTCTCGGGCGGCGACGCGGGCGCGATCATCCGCACCTTCGGCAGCTACGTGTGCGGCGAGAGCCTGGCGGTGGGCGTGGTCGTCTTCCTGATCCTCGTGATCATCCAATTCGTGGTGATCACCAAAGGCTCTGGGCGCATCAGCGAGGTCGCCGCGCGCTTCGTGCTCGATGCGATGCCCGGCAAGCAGATGGCGATCGACGCGGACTTGAACAGCGGGCTGATCGACGCCGACGAGGCGCGTTCGCGGCGGGCCAAGATCGCCTCGGAGGCCGAGTTCTACGGCGCAATGGACGGCGCGTCGAAGTTCGTGCGCGGCGACGCGATCGCCGGGCTCTTGATCACCGCCCTGAACCTGGTCGGAGGCATCGCCATCGCCAGCTTCAAGGGCATGTCGGTGGCCGCGGCCGGCGAGCGCTACTCGATGCTGACGATCGGCGACGGGCTGGTGAGCCAGATCCCGGCCTTGTTCGTCTCGACCGCCGCGGCGGTGATCGTCACCAAGGCCTCGAGCCGGCACAGCCTGGGCCAGAACGTCCTCGCGCAGATCGGCGGAAGGCCGCGCGCGACCTTGATCGCCGCGGGGATGCTGTTTGCGATCGGGCTCCTGCCGGGGCTGCCCAAGCTGCCGTTCTTCGTGCTGGCGACGCTGCTCGCGGTCACGTGGCGCTCGACACGCTCCGTGCAGGGTCCGGAGGACCTGCTCGACGGCGGCGAGGCCGAGCCGCCGGTTCTCGCCCCGGGCGAAGCCAAGGAAACCCCAGCCGAGGGCGACGGGGTCGAAGATTTGTTGAAGGTGGATCGCGCCGCCCTGGAGATCGGCTACCGGCTGATCCCGCTGGTCCAGGACCCCGGTGGCGCCGGGATCCTCGACCACATCGCGCAGCTCCGCCGCCGCTTCGCCTCGCGCGAGGGGCTCGTGCTGCCGCCGGTGCGCATCAAGGACAACATCCGCCTCGCGCCGGCCGCCTACCGCATCCTGATCGGAGGCCAGGAGGTCGCGCGCGGCGAGATCGAGCCCGGCCAGTTCCTGGCGATGGACAGCGGCGCCGTCGCCGGAAAGGTGCAGGGCAAGGCCACCGCCGACCCGGCCTTCGGCCTGCCCGCGGTTTGGGTCCACGAGTCGCAGCGCGACGAGGCGGAGCTCTTGGGCTACACCGTCGTCGACCCGGTCAGCGTGCTCGTGACGCACCTCTCGGAGGTGATCCGCTCCTCGATCGGTGAGCTGCTCTCGCGCGACGACGTGAAGGAGCTGGTGGCGGGCGTGAAGAAGACCTCGCCCGCGGTGGTCGAGGAGCTGATCCCAGAGCGCCTGAGCGTCGGCGAGCTGCAGGCGGTCTTGCGCAACCTGCTGCGCGACGGGGTCTCGGTGCGCAACCTGCCGGCGATCCTCGAGGTCCTGGCGGACAACGTCGGCCGCACGAAGGACCCCGAGGCCCTGACCGAGCTGGTGCGCCAGCGCCTGGGCCGCGCGCTGTGCGAGATGCACTCCGACAAGCAGGGGACGCTCCACGCGGTGACGCTGGATCCCGCGATCGAATCCCGCCTGGCGGGCGCCGTCGGCGCGACGTCGGACCCCGAGGCGCCGCCGGTCAGCCCGGCCTATCTGCAGCGGCTCGTCGAGCGCATCGCCGAGTCCATCGGCCAGGCGACGCACGGCGGCAAGGACGTCGTGCTGCTCGCCCGCTCCGGCGTGCGCCGTTTCCTGAGCGAGCTCGTGCGCGCCTCGCTGCCGCGCGTGAGCGTGCTCTCCTACAACGAGGTCGTCCCCGCGCGGGCGGTGGAGACCTTGGGCGTCGTTCGCCTGGAGGACTGATGGTCACGCCCCCTTCTCTCCGGCCCGCGAGCATCCACCGCGTCCGCGGCCGCGACCTGCGCGAGGCGCTCGAGCGGGCGCGCGAGCTGCACGGCAGCTCGGCCCTGGTGCTCGCCCAGGAGCGCGCGCCCGGCGGCGGGATCACCGTCGCCGTGGCCGACCCCACCGCGCGCGCCGTCGCTCGGCCGGACCGCGCTCCGTGCGGCCTGGACGACGTCGAGCGCGTGCTGCGCCGCAGCGGCACCTCCGGGGAGTGGATCGCGCGCACGCTCGCGCGCGTGGAGCGCACCGGCGCGCGCGGGACCTTCGCGCTCGACGCGGCGGCCGAGGCGCTGGGCCGCTGGGTGCCGATCGCTCCCTCGCCCAAGCTGCGCCGCGCGCGCGGGCCTTCGTGGCCGGCGGGGCGCCGCGGAGGCCGCGGCTGCGCGATCGCCCTGGTCGGGCCGGCGGGCGCGGGCAAGACGACGAGCGTCGCGAAGCTCGCCTCGCGCCTGGTGCGCAGCGGCCGCCGCGTCGGGCTGTGTAGCAGCGACGTGGAGCGCCCGGGCGCGCTCGCGCCGCTCGAGTCGTGCGCCAAGGCGCTCCAGATCTCGCTCGACGTGGCGGGGAGCGCGGCCGAGCTGCGCGCAGCGCTCGCGCGCTCGCGCCATCGGGACGCGCTCCTCATCGACGGGCCCGGACGGCTCCGGGACCTGGTCCCGGCGCTCGCCGAAGCTGCGATCGAGGGCGAGCTGCACGTCTACTTGGTGCTTGCGGCGACCGCCAGCCGGCCGGCGCTCGAGCGCGCGCTCGAGACCTGGCGGCCGGTCTCGCCCGAGGCCCTCGTCGTGACGCACCTGGACGAGACGCGCGCGCCGGCGCCGGTGCTCGAGCTGGCGGCCGAGCAAGCCCTGCCGCTCGCCTTCCTCGGCGACGGCTGCGACCTCGCGCGCGACCTGCACCGCGCGAGCGCGGGGCGGATCGCCGACCTCTTCCTGCGCGGGAGGCTGGCGTGAGCGCGCCGGGGATCGAGCGATTCGAAACGCCGGAGATTCGGCGGGGCGCGATGGGCGCGCCGTTCCTGCTCGTCACCGGCGGCAAGGGCGGCGTCGGCAAGTCGATGCTGGCGGCGAACTTGGCCGTGCAGCTCGCGAAGGAGTCGCGCCGGGTCCTCTTGGTCGACCTCGACCTGGGGCTCGGCAACCTCGACGTGCTCCTGAGGCTCTCGCCGCGGCGCAGCCTGGAGGATGCCCTCGCGGGCCGCTGCGCGCTCGAGGAGTGCGTCGTCGTCGGGCCAGGCGGCGTGCACGTCTTGCCCGCCGGCTCGGGGACGCCGGAGATGGCGCGGCCGGACGCCGAGAGGCGCGGGCGGCTCTTCGCCGGGATCGCGCGCCTGGCCGAGGGCTACGAGCTGGTGCTCGGCGACAGCCCCGCCGGCATCGGGCCGGACGTGCTCGATTTCGCCGCGCGCGCCGACCGCGTGCTGGTGGTGACGACGCCCGATCCGGCGGCGCTGACCGATGCGTACGGCCTGATCAAGGCCCTCGACAGCTTTGCCGGGGAGGGAGGGCTCGACGCGCCGACGCCCGAGCTGGTGCTCAACCAAGTCGACGGCCTCGAGCAGGCGGAAACGACGGCCGCCAAGCTGCGCGCGGTGTGCGAGCGCTTCCTGAGCCGCTCGCCGCGCCTGGCCGGCTGGCTGCCGCGCGCGGCCGGTGTCGCGGCCTCCGCAGCGGCCCAGCGGCCCTTTGCCCTGGGCGATCCCAAGTCCTTGGAAGCAAGCTGCTTACGTCGCCTGAGCAGCCGCGTCCAGCGGCTCGTCCCGGCGCCGGCACGCCCGGCCTTCGCGCTCAAGCCTTGAGACGCCCATGACCGATAGTCGCACTACGGCGCATGCGCTCGGCCGCGCGTGGCTCGCCCTCGGGCGGCGCCTGGCGGTGGCCGCCGGCGCGCTCGCCGGCCTGCTCTCGCTCCATGCCCACGCCCCGGTGTGGGTGGCTTCGCTCAGGGGAGGTCTGACCTTCATCGCCGTGCTGCTCCTCGCCAAGCTCTCGCGCGCCCTGCTCGGCAGGACGCTCGACGCCTGAGGCGATCTCAGGAGCCGAATTCTCCATGGAAACACGAAGCGACAGTCATCCCTGCGCGAAGGGAGCCGCCGACCTGGCCGAGACGCGCTTCGCCGAGCTGGTCGACCGCGACCGCCTGATCCTGGACCACGTGCCGCTCTTGAAGCACATCGCCGGGCGGATGGCCTTCGACCTGCCGACGTCGATCGAGCGCGACGACCTGTACGGATACGGGATGGTCGGCCTGATCCAGGCCGCGGACTCGTGGGAGCCCGGGCGCGGGTTGAAGTTCTCGACCTACGCCTATACCAAGATCCGCGGCGCGATCCTGGACGAGCTGCGCAAGCAGGATTTCCTGCCGCGCGGGCGGCGGGAGAAGGTGCGCGAGCTGGACCGGGTGGTCTCGCGGCTCGAGCAGCGCGACGGGGTCGCCCCGGCGCCCGAGCAGATCGCCGAGGAGCTGGGCACGACGCTCGAGGAGGTCGACGGGATCCTGCTGAGCGCGAAGAGCGCCGGCCACGCCTCGCTCGACGAGGGCGTGTCGTCGGAGCTGTACGGGATGCTCTCCGACCCCTCCTGCGGCGATCCGCAGGGCAGCGCGGAGTGGCTGGAGATGAAGGAGCTGCTCGAGAAGGCGATCCAAGCCTTGCCCGAACAGGAGAAGACGGTGATCACGCTCTACTACGGCGAGGACCTGCTCCTGCGGGAGATCAGCGAGGTGCTCGGCGTCACCGAGTCGCGCGTCAGCCAGGTGCACACGCGGGCCCTGTACCGGCTCAACCGGGCGCTGTCGGGCTCGATCGGGAGCCTGCCGTGAACGCGGGCGCGATCACCTCGGTCCTCAAGGCGAAGAACGTGCGCGCGCATGAGGTCGCGCCGGCGGCCGCGGCCACTGGAGCGCAGCCGGCGGCTCGCTCGCGCTGCGCCAAGAGCGTCCAGCTCCTGAGCGTGCAGGGTGCGGTGCGCGCGATCGAGCTGCGCTGCTCGTGCGGCGAGGCGACGGTCATCGAGCTCGAGTACCCGGAGACAGCCTGACCATGGCCCGCTCCCACCTGATCGCGTTCTCGCTCGCCCTCGCGGCCTGCGCCTCCCCCGAGACCGCCGGCGAAGAGCCGAGCGTCACCCAGCGCACCTGGTCCGGCAGCGTGCTCTACGCGCGCGACGGCAGCGTCGTGTCGCCCACCCCCGGCGGCGAGCGCGGGGCCGCCCTGCCGGCGCACGAGGTGCGGCCGAGCGAGGGCGGGAGGATGTACATCCTCGAGCTGTACCAGAAGGCGATCGAGGAGCGCGACGCGCTGGCGGCCGAGGTCGGCGCGCTGGGCGCGGAGCTCGAGAAGACGCGCAAGGCGCTCGCGGATTCCGGCGAGGCGCTGGCGCAGGCGGAGGGCAAGGCCCTCGAGCTCCAGGCCCGGGAGCAGGCGTTGCTCGAGGAGAACCTGGAGCTGGCTGGGCGCTTGACGACGGCGCAGATCCGCCGGCTGCAGGCCGAGAAGCTCCTGCTCGAGACCAAGATCGCGTTGACCGCGACCGCCCGGGCTTCGGCGCCGGTCGAGGCCGGGCAGGCCTCGCGCGACAAGTGAGCGGTCCGCGGCTCCTCTCTGCGCTCGCACTCGCCGCGCTCGCGGGCTGCCAGGCGATGTCCTCGCAAGCGGAGCCGCTGTCCACGCCGCGAATGGCGAGCGACTTCGAGAGCTACGAGTTCCGCCGCGTGGGCCTGGTGCCCTTTGCCGGACGGGTCACGGGCGAGCAACAGACGATCCTCCAGGATGCGTTCCTGCTCGAGCTCTCGCGCGCCAGCGACCACGAGATCGTGCGCCTGCGTGCGGAGGACCTGGC
>DATKBQ010000256.1:0-2229 GCA_035546375.1 Planctomycetota bacterium
CCTCGATCCGGGGATCGAGGCACGAGCCCGGTGAGGGATGCAAGGCGAGCGTCGCCGTGTGACTCCGCGGGTCGCCCTCTACTGCTCTCACCACAACCTCGCGACGACCAGGAGCACTGCCACGGGCCACCCGATCGCGCCGCCCAGGATCCCCAGGAGGGCGGCCGCGCGCGTAACCGGGGCAGCATCGTCGACCGCCGTCAGCATGCGTGTGTCCAGCAGCGCCCAGGCGCCGACCGCCGCCGCGCCGACGGCCGCCACGGACGCTGCGAACGCGAGCGGCAGCGCCAGCAGCACACCGGGAAGGACGAACGTTCCTGACAGGAGGAGCAGTAAGTGCGCCAACCGGCCGTCCGCCGGGGGCGGCCAGATGGCGGTGCCGGCCGAGACTCGCGTCGCGTTGGGCGGCGGCGGCATCTCGTCGCGAGCGGAGTGTGCGTCGGCGTCGAGTGCGCGGCCGGCCGCGGCGAGGTCCTCGCGCAGCATGCCGTGGCGATCCGTGATGCGGTCGCTCATCGCAGCAGGCGCACCTCGGTCGCGCGCGGCTGCCACGCTACGACACGTGCGCCGGCGAGCCGGAAGTACTGCTCCCAGAAGCTCCGGAGGCCCTGCTGCTGTTCCTTCGTCAGCCGCAGCTTCGGGTCGACGCCCGCTCCGACGACTACGACCTCGACCCCCTGGAGCGGGGGGATCAGGCCGCGCTCCTGTAGCTCGGTGAGCAACCGGCTCAAGAACTCTTCGCTGAGCTGGTTGCGGATGAAGTCCGCGTCGGGCGTGTAGTTCATCATGTTCGACGCCACGAGAAGGAGGCGCGGTCGCCGCGCGTACGGCTCGATCGCCCGCGCCACCGCGAGGAACCCTCCGAGCAGGTCGGTGACGCAACCCGTGTGCGGCCGCGAGAACGCGTCGCCGGCGTCGGCGAGAGCAGCCTCGGCCTGTGCGGCCAGAGCCGCGTCGATCCGCCTGTCGATCATCCGCGCGACGTCCGGGGGCGGCGTGAAGTCGCGGTGGAAGGAGAACGTCATGCTGCCGAGCGCGTTCGAGTGCACGACGTCTGCCAGGACGGTCCCGGCCTCCGGGGCCGCCCCCCGCACCGCCCGCTCAAGCAGCTCCCTCGCCTGCTCGCTGATGAACGGCGTGCGGTCGCAGCTCCCGTCTCCGAGGACGACGACGACCGGGTTCGCCCGCTCCCGTGCGGCCAAGGGCGTCCCGTTGCGATCGACGTAGACGTACGCCGCCAGCGCAGCCAGCAGGAGCGCGATCCACCGCATCACGCCGCGGCCTCCTCAAGGCGAGCCTGCGACTCCTCCTCCGGCTCCTCGGCCGCGCCCAGCCGCTCCCAGGCTGTCGCCGTAGCGTTGAAGAGCGGCTCGGCCGCCTCAGGGAAGCGGCGGAGGTACGTCTGCTCGTACGCCGCGAGCTGGACGCGGAGCAGACCAAGCTGCTGGGCGACGCGGCGCGCGCACTCAGGCTTCACGTCCTCGGCCCGGTGCTGGAGTGTCCGGACCCTTCCCTCGACCCAGCCGACGAGGTGGTTCAGGAGCGCCTGTCGGCGTTCCCCCTGCGCGATCGAGCGCGCGAGCTCGCGCCGCCGCTGGCCGAGCTTCCGCGTGTAGGTGAGGTGGAGCGCGACCAGCAGGAGCATGGTCTGGAAGGCGATGATCCCTCCGAGCGCGAGCGGCTCGCCGACCGCGTTCGCCGCTCGTCCCACCACCGCCTCGACCGCGGTCGAGGCCGCGACGTCCTGAGCGATCACCTGCGCGCGCATCCGGTTGAACTCGACCACGAACATCGCCAGCGCGATCCCGCCCGCGACGGCGATCGCCGCGAGTAGCAGCGTCTGCGGCCGACTCCGGCTCCCCCGCCCCTCCGGCTGCACGGCGTTCTGCGCGAAGGTCCAGCCGACCATGTCGGCCGTGAGCACGGCGCCTACTCCGATGCCCACGACCAGCACCGTGTGGCTGACGCGCGAGAGCGGGATCGCGCCGACTGCCCAGTCGACCAGCGGGTACTCGATGAGCGCGATCGCGCCCTGCGCCGCGGCGTAATGGAGATCGCCGACCCCGTCGCCGTGTCGCGAGCGGGCGAGCGAGGCGAGCTCGGCGCGCTGCTCGGCCAGGCGGCGCGAGACGTTCTCCGCGCCCTTCCTGAGGCTCGCGAGCATCCGGCTGCCGCGACTCTGTCGCTTTGCGAGGGCGGCCCGTCGCCGGCTCGCGCGCTCGCTCTCCC
>DATKBQ010000257.1:0-6028 GCA_035546375.1 Planctomycetota bacterium
TCGCTCGGGTGCTCGAGGAGCTCGAGCGCCTCGCTCGGCCGCAGGGCGGCGAGGGTGCGCGCTCCGAGCAGGCGCAAGTCGGCGAGGGCGAGCGCGAGGTGGCCCTCGGGCGTCTCGGGATCGCGCGCGGACTCGAGCGCACGCTCGAGCCGCTCGCCGAGCCGCTCCACGCACTCCACGGGGACGGGGGAGCCGCGCAGAGCGACGCCGTCGCGCTCGACCACGGGCACGAGGTGCCAGAGGCCGGGCTCCGAGAGCGGCGCGCGGAGGTACATCGGGAACGCGTCTCCCTCGAGGGCGGCGGCCTCGACCGGCTCGCGGCGCGCCGCGTGCTCCTCGCCGGAGGGCGCGATCCAGACCAGCGAGAGCTCGACGCCGGCGTGGGTGCCGGTGCGGTACAAGCGCCGGACGAGCACGGTGAGCGCCTGGCCCGGCCCCTCGGCGGCAGGCTCGAAGGCGCCGGGGACCGCGATCAGGTCGAGGGCATCGGCGAGGCGGCGCAGGTCGGAGCGCTCCTGCGCGGGATCCGGCTCGCGCTCGAGCGCCCGCCGCGCCCGCGCCAGCGCCTCGAACGAAGGCGGCGCGACCGAGCCGGCGCCGGCTTGGCGCAGGGACTCGAGCACCCCGAGCGCGCGCGCGCGCCCGGCTTCGCCGGCGCGTTCCCAGGCGCCGAGGAACTCGACGCGGCGCAGGCTCTCGGCGACCTCCTGGTGACGCTCGGAGGCCGCCTGCTGGCGCGCGGCCGGATCGGGCTCGGCCTGCGGAGACGCGGCAAGCGGACCGGCCAGCAACGCGAGCGCGGCGACCGTCAGCGTCGCGGCGAAGCTCACGCGATGCGCTCCTCGATGATTTGCTGGGCGGGATCGAAGCCGCGCAGGCGGATGCGCTCGGCCACGCCGGGCGGGAGCGCGGCGCGCGGGGCGAGGCCGACCAGCTCGCTCTCGCGGATCGCGACCCCGCGCGCGCGCGCCTCGCGCTCGATCTCCTCGTAGACGCGCAGGAGGCTCGTCGCCTGGAAGTTGCAGACGTTCATGCTGACCTGGCTCAGCTCCACGTCGTCGAGGTAGAAGCCCATGGCCTTGATCCCGGGCAGGCCGCCGTCCTTCTCCCGCACCTTCTTGGCGATGTCCTTCGCCACCTGCACGTCCCGGGTCTCTAGGTTGACGTTGAAGGCGATCAAGAAGAATCGGGCGCCGATCGCGGTGGCCCCGGCCGTGGGATGGATCGCATTCGGCCCGGCGTCGGGCACCCGGCTCGGATCGCTCCCGATCCGCTCGCGCAACCCCTCGAACTGGCCCTTGCGCACGTCGGCCAAGTTCCTGCGCGAGGGATCGAGCGCCGCCGCCTCGTAGAAGAACACGGGGATCCCGAGCTCCCGCCCGACGCGCTCCCCCAGCCGATGCGCGAGCCCTACGCACTCCTCCATGCTCGTCCCCTCGAGCGGCACGAAGGGCACGACATCGGTCGCCCCCATCCGCGGGTGCTCCCCCTGGTGCTGGTTGAGATCGATCAGCTCCTTGGCGCGCGCGACCGCCCTGAACGCCGCCTCGGACACGGGCGCGCCCTCGCCCACGAACGTCACCACGGCCCGGTTGTGGTCGGCGTCCATGGTGTGGTCGACCAGCTTCACCCCCTCCACCGCGCGGATCTCGTCCAGGATCGACCCCAAGACCTCGGGCCGCCGGCCCTCGCTGAAGTTCGGAACGCACTCGACTAGACCCATGCCAACTCCTCCAACCGTGACGCGAGCTCGAGGAGTCTACCGAGCGCTCCACGATGACCTCCGGGCGCGAAGCTCCGCCCCCTGAATTCCGCGCGAGGATCAGCCGTCTGCGGCCGATCCGCAGCGCGGAATCTCGCGGCCGTACTCGGCCGCGAAAGCGCCCGGAGGGCGCCCCTGCACCGCCTAGCTCGATCCGCCTCGAAACCCCGCTCCCGGCTCCCCCACTTCACGCTCCCACGCGATCCGCCCCTGCTTCACCACCGCGCGGACCGGACTCCTCCCGAGCTCGTACACCAGGTGCAGGTGATTGGCCACGTCGAGCACGACGACGTCGGCCTGCTTGCCAACCTCCAGCGAGCCGATCTCCGATCCCAACCCGAGCGAGCACGCCGCGTTCAAGGTCGCCGCGCTCAGCGCCTCGGCCGCACTGAAGCGATAGCGCAGCGCCGCCCAGCTCATCGCGTCCGGCAGGCTCTGGAAGTAGCAACTCCCCGGGTTGAAGTCGGTCGCGACCGCCGGAGCGAGGCCCGCCTCGATCATGCGCCGCGCGGGAGCCTCTTTCCCTTGGCGCAGGTACAGCGGGACGACGGGACAGAGCACGGGGATCACTCCAGCCGCGGCCAGCGCCTCGATCGCGCGATCGCCGGCATGCTCGAGGTGATCCGCACTCGCCGCCCCCAGCTCGGCGGCGAGCTCGGCGGCACCGAACGCAGACAGCTGATCCGCATGGATCCGCGCGCTCAGCCCGAGCTCGCGAGCGCGAAGCAAGATCCGGCGCGCATCGTCGAGCGAGAAGAATCCGTCCTCGGCGAAGACGTCGCAGAAGCGCGCCAATCCCTTGGCGGCGACCTCCGGCAACATCTCGCGCTCGAGCAGCTCGACGTAGTCCGCTCGCCGCCCGCGGAACTCCTCCGGCACGGCGTGTGCGCCGAGGAAGGTCGGCACTGCCGCGACGGGATGCAGCTCGGCCGCCTGGGCGATCACCTCGAGCGAGCGCAGCTCGTCCGCCGCGGAGAGGCCGTAGCCGCTCTTCGCCTCGACCGTGGTGGTGCCGAGCTCGAGGAAGCGATCGAGGTGCACGAGGAGCCTCGCGAGCAGCTGCTCGGTGGAAGCGCTGCGCAAGGCCCGCACGCTCGAGAGGATCCCGCCGCCCGCCGCGGCGATCTCCGCGTAGCTCGCGCCGCGCGTGCGCATCTCGAACTCGGCCTCGCGCGTCGCGGCGAAGACCGGGTGCGTGTGGGCGTCGACGAAGCCTGGAACGAGCGTGCCGCCGCCGGCGTCGAGCTCGCTCCGGGTCCGCCACTTGGCACGCAGCTCTGCGTCCGGGCCGACATCGACGATACGGCCGGCATCGATCGCGACGCCCCAGCCTTGCTCGACGCGGATCGCAGCGAAGTCGGCACCTCCGCGCGGCGTAGTGCCGAGCGGGGTCGCCAGCTCGCCAGCTCCGGTGATCAGGAGGTCGCAGGCTGCGGGAGTGATCGGGGAAGCCACGGTCGAGGTGGGGGCGGCATCGCGGTCGGGCCGCCAGAGGCAGGTATCAAAGCGTGGGTGCGCTTTCCATGCGTAGGGCGCCTACTGCGCGAGGTTTGGGTCTTCGCGTGGTGCGGCTGTTCACCGGCCCCTCGAGCGCCTCGCCGTAGGTTTCCGACTTGCGTGGCTTGGCGCGCGAACGACGCTGACGGCGACGAAACCCCAGGGTCTCCTGGATGCTCGGCGAGAGCCAGCCCCTGCAGCACGGGAACAGGATGCGACCGCGCTTCTCGCCGATGCCACGTGCCTGCTACCGTCGGGGTGCTTGGACGGCCGCTCCTTGGCAGCTCTCCGCGAAATGTGCGCGGATTCAAGTTCGACGGTCGAAGCCCGAGCCGATTCGGTCGGCATGCGCAGCTCGATGCTTCGCGCCGGGGGGTATGTCGAGGAGCACGGTAGGCGGTGTGCGCCCGCACCAACGAGCCTCGAGCCGGCACCTCGATCCGCGACCAGGCGTGATGGGGCCTGATACTCACACGAATTCCGGATGCGCCCAAGAATAGGGGCTTCGCGCCCGCAGTGTGCGTCGAGGTTGGAGCGTGGAGCAGCGTTCGTCGCACCCCCGGCAAGTGTCGGTGGCGATCGCCTGCCCGTCCCGATCTTGAAAGGGCGTCAGACATTCGCGGGTGCGACTCCGTTCGGCCGCGCGACGCTGTCTTCGTAGCTCGAGGCGGTGTCGCCCCTCGCGAGGGCCTTGGCTCCCCCGCGACCAAGCGCCGTGCGATCCGCGGCCGGCTGCGGGCCGGCGGGCGCTCCTCGTCGGCGCCCATCGCCAGCCGCATGCGCGCCTGCAGGCGGCGGCGCGCGCGCAGCATGATCATCTTCATGTTCGACGGCCCGACGCCGAGGATGGCGCCGGTCTCGGCGTAGGTGTGACCCTCGAGCTCGACCAGCTCGAGCGCCCGGCGGTCGCGCGGCGAGAGGGCATCGAAGGCGCGGGCGTAGTGCTGGAGGAAGATCAGCCAGGCGCCGTGCAACTCCTCGCGGTCTTCGCCGGCCACGAGCCGGAGCTGGGGTCCCGGGCTGGAATCGACCGGCTCGTTCACGCCATCGGGCAGTGCCTGCAGCGACCAGCGGGGCGAGCGCACCTGCGCGCGGCGCAGCGCGTTGCCGGCGATCGTCCGCACCCACGAGCGGAAGCTCGCGTCGTGGCGGCGCTGGAAGGCGTGGCCGTAGCGGAACACGTTCACGAACGTGTCCTGGAGCAGGTCGAGCGGGTCGATGCGCGAGCCCTGCTGGGCGGCGAGCCAGCGCAGCCAAGCGAACACCCGGCCGCGCGCGTGGCGGTAGAGCAGCTCGAAGTCCTCGCCGGATCCGCTGGCTTGGAAGAGGACCATCAGCTCGGTGTCGAGCCGGTCGTGGAAGGCCTCGGCCGGCTCGGCGGGGTGCGGATCGGGCTCGGCGCCGCGCTCGGCGAGGCGGCGGCGGACGGTTTCGGGCAATCTCGCGCCTACTTCCGCGCCGGCGAGGAGTGCCGCATCCACGGCCGCCCGCCTTGCACCCGATGTGCCGCGGCCCCAGTGGACCGGGTAACCCAACCCTAAGTTACGAGCTTGTAAAGACTTAGGCTCTAGCCCCTACGGGGCGGTCGGGCCCCCCACGCTCGCCGGGCGCGATGACGTTACGGTTGCGTAGCGGTCCCTGGCCCATCGAGTCGGGCCGAAGCTCGGCTATAGTGCGACCTGGGCCCGTAGCTCGGACTTGGAGCTCGGTTGGCGGCATCCCTTCTTGTGCCGACCCAGCACCCCAAGCCGAATCGCCCCTGGCCGGCCGCCAAGGCCGGCGCCCGCAAAGCGCACAGTGATCCGTACCCTGCTCGTTTCGATCCTCCCGGCGGCCTCGGCCAATCCCGATCCCCCAGCGCGGCTCGATCTCTCCGGCCTCGATCTGGAGAGCCTCGTGAGCGCCCTCGCCGCGCTGGTCTGCGCGGGGCTCCTGGCGACCCTGCGCAGGGCCATGGCCCAGTCGAGCGCCGAGCGCGTGCTCCAGCGCGCGAAGAGCGACGGCCATCGCGAGCGGCTCCGCCCGCTCCTCGAGCGCATCGAGCCCCTGACGACCAGCGCGAGCGTGCTCGAGACCACGGCCAGCCTGCTCTTCGCGCTGAACCTGGTCCGCGTCCTCTCCGAGAGCGAGGTCCCCGCCTGGGGCGCGATCCTCATCACCCTCGGCCTGGGCGTGCCGGTCCTGTGGTTCGCGACCGACGCCCTGGCGCGCGCCATCGCCCAGCGCAGCGGCGACGGCTTGCTCGCGCGCGTCCTGCCGGCCTTCGAGGCGCTCCAGCTCCCGCTCGCCGCCCTGGCTTGGGTCTTCCAGGCCGTGCGCCGCGGCGTCTTGCGGGTGCTCGGCGTGCGCGACGACGCCGAGGCCACGCGCCAGATCGTCGCCGGCCTGCGCGAAGTGATCGCCGACGCGGAGATCCGCGGCAGCCTCGACGCCACCGAGCGCGAGATCATCGGCAACGTCATGGAGTTCCGCGACGTCGACGTGGCGGCGGTCATGACCCCGCGCACGGAGATCTCCGCTGCGGAGATCGAGGACGGGCTGCTCGCGGCGGCGCAGACCGCCGCGCGCAGCGGCCACAGCCGCATCCCTGTCTACGAGGGCACCCTCGACACGATCATCGGCACGGTTTCGGCGCGCGACCTGGTGCAGGTCATGGCCGCCGGCCGCCTGGAGAGCACGTCCCTGCGCCAGATCCTGCACCCGGCCTACTTCGTCCCCGAGACCAAGCGCATCTCCGAGCTCCTGGCCGAGCTGCGCCGCGAGAAGATC
>DATKBQ010000258.1:0-2642 GCA_035546375.1 Planctomycetota bacterium
GAGCGTCACATTGGTGATGCCGAGGCGCTGCAGCCGGTCGCGCGCGTCCATCGCGAGCGGGCGGTGGCGCTCGATCGCGTAGACGCGCCGGGCGAGGCGGGCGAGGATCGCCGAGTGGTAGCCGGAGCCGGCGCCGATCTCGAGCACCTTGCAGCGCGGGGTGACGCGCAGCGCCTCGGTCATCATCGCGACGACCGAGGGCTGCGAGATCGTCTGCCCGCACGAGATCGGCAGCGCGATGTCCTCGAGTGCACGGTCGCGGAAGGCGCGGTCGACGAACACCTCGCGCGGGACGCTCTCCATCGCCGCCAGCACATGGCGGTCGCGCACCCCGGCCTGGCGCAGGCTGAGCATCAGGCGCATCAGGTCTTCGTCGTGCCGCTCGGGGGTCATTCCTGCCTGATAGGTCGCGGGGGTTCTGCCGGAGCGCTCTGGCGCCGCCCGGGCGCCAGTCTAGACGGATCGGCGGGCCCTGTCAGCCAGCGCCGCGCCGGCGCTCTCGATCAGGTCGTGGGCCGTGAGCTGCGGGCGGAGCGGCGTGATCGCGACGTGGCCGTCCGTCACCGTGCGCGCGTCCGAGCCCTCCTCGGTCGACGCGTTCTCGGTCCGGTGGCGGAGCCAGAAGAACTCGCGCCCCGACGGCGAGAGATAGGGCACGACCGAGAAGGTGGCGCGGGCGCGGAGGCCCTGCGGGCAGACGGCGAATCCCCTGACCTTCTCCGGTGGCAGGGCCGGGAAGTTCACGTTGTAGAAGACCTTGTCCGGGAACGGCATGCGCAGCACCGCGCGCACCGCCTCGGCGCCGAGCGCGCGCGAGGCGGCGAAGACGTCGGCCGGCGCGTCCTCGGCCGAGCTGTAGGCCTGGCTGAGCGCGACCGACGGGATGCCCGCCAGCCCGCCCTCCATGGCGCCGCCGACGGTGCCGGAATAGACCACGTCCTCGGCGATGTTGTGCCCGCGGTTGACGCCGCAGAGGATCAGGTCGGGCGCGGGGTCGATCAGCCGGTCGAGGCCGACCAGCACGCAGTCGGCCGGGAAGCCGTCGACCGAGTAGCGCCGCTCGCCGACCTCGGTGATCCGCATCGGCTGGGTGTAGGAGACGCAGTGCGAGACGCCGGAGCGCTCGCGGTCCGGCGCCACGACCCAGACCTCGCCGTCGCGCCCCGCGAGGTCGGCCGCGATCGCCTCGGCGACCTTCATGCCGGGGGCGGCGATGCCGTCGTCATTGGTGATGAGAATCCGCATCGGCTCTCCGGGGTGGCGTGTGACGGCGGCTCTCTACGCGATGGGGGAGCGGGCGTCCAGCGGCGGCGAGGGTGGGCTGTCTGCGCCCCCCCCTCGACCCCGAGGGAGGGGGGCCGGAGCGCGGCCGCAGCCGAGGGGTCAGGCGAGGCTGCCGTCGGGGGCGATGCGCCCCGCCCCGCCCATGCGGGGGCGGAGCACCTCGGGGATCGTGATCGAGCCGTCCTCTTCCTGACCGTTCTCCATCACCGCGATCAGGGCGCGGCCGACGGCGAGGCCGGAGCCGTTCAGGGTGTGCACGAACTCGGGTCGCTTCGCGCCCTCGCGCCGGAAGCGGGCGTTCATCCGCCGCGCCTGGAAGTCGCCGCAGACCGAGCACGAACTGATCTCGCGATAGCGCTGCTGCCCCGGCAGCCAGACCTCGACGTCATAGGTCTTGCGCGCGCCAAAACCCATGTCGCCGGTGCAGAGAACGACCGTGCGGTAGGGGATCCCCAGCCGCTCGAGCAGGTCCTCGGCGCAGCCGCGCATCCGCTCGAGCTCGGCCTCGCTGTCCTCGGGCCGGGTGATCGAGACCATCTCGACCTTCTCGAACTGGTGCTGGCGCAGCATGCCGGCCGTGTCCTTGCCGGCCGAGCCCGCCTCGCGCCGGAAGCACTGGGTCCAGGCGGTGTAGCGCCGCGGCAGGGTGCTCGCGTCTACGATGTGCCCGGCGACGAGGTTGCTGAGCGTCACCTCGGCGGTCGGGATCAGCCAGAGCCCGTCCTCGGTGCGGTACTGGTCCTCGGCGAATTTCGGCAGCTGGCCGGTGCCGAGCAGGATGTCGTCGCGCACCAGCACCGGCGTCCAGACCTCGGTCAGGCCGTTCTCGTCGACATGGGTGTCGATGAAGAACTGGGCGAGCGCCCGGTGGAGCCGCGCGAGCGCGCCCGAGAGCAGCATGAAGCGCGCACCCGAGAGCCTGGCCGCCGTCTCGAAGTCCATCGCGCCCATGGCCTCGCCGAGCGCGTAGTGCTCCTTCGGCTCGAAGCCGAACTCGCGCGGGTCGCCCCAGCGGCGGACCTCCCGGTTGTCGCTCTCGTCGGCGCCGTCGGGCACGTCGTCGAGCGGCAGGTTGGGCACGTCGAGGAGCGCCTGGCGCAGCCGCTCGTCGGCGTGGCGCGCTTCGTCCTCGAGCGCGGCGATCTCGTCCTTCTTCGCGGCGAGCACCTGGCGGAGGCGCTCGAACTCCGCCTCGTCGCCGGCGGCCTTGGCGCGGCCGACCTCCTTCGACGCCGCGTTCCGCTCGGCCGTCGCGGCCTCCGAGCGGGCGATCGCCCCGCGGCGCGCCTCGTCGATCTCGAGCAGCGTGGCGGCGAGGGGGTCGAGGCCGCGGCGCGCGAGGGCTGCGTCGAATCCCT
>DATKBQ010000259.1:0-10662 GCA_035546375.1 Planctomycetota bacterium
CGATCTCGCTCGCGCGCGGCGCGCAGGACGCGCCCGGCGACCTCGACGTCGAGCGGCACGCGCAGCGTGTCGAAGTAGGGCGCCTCGCCCACGCGCAGGCCCAGCCGGCGCAGGCCCGCCGCGAGGACGGCCGTGAGGCCGTGCACGCGCGTGGCGATGGCCCGCAGCCCCTCGGGGCCGTGGTACACGGCGTACATCCCGGCCATGATCGCGAGCAGGACCAGCGCCGTGCAGATGTTGCTCGTCGCCTTGTCGCGGCGGATGTGCTGCTCGCGCGTCTGCAGCGCCATGCGCAGGCCGGCCTTGCCGCGCGCGTCCTTCGAGACGCCGATGATCCGGCCGGGCATCTCGCGCTTGTGCTCGGAGCGCGTGGCCAGGAACGCCGCGTGCGGCCCGCCGTATCCGAGCGGCACGCCGAAGCGCTGGGCCGAGCCGACCGCGATGTCCGCGCAGAACTCGCCCGGCGGCCGGAGCAGGGTCAGGGCCAGGAGATCGGCGGCGACCACGACCAGCGCGCCGGCGTCGTGCGCCCGGCGCGCGAAGGGCTCGTAGTCGAGCACCTGGCCGTCGCTGGTCGGATACTGCACGAGCACGCCGAACACCTCGTGCTGGGTCAGGTCGAAGCTCTCGTGGTCGCCCACCAGGACCTGCCAGCCGAGCGCGCGGGCGCGTGTCTTGACCACGGCGATCGTCTGGGAGTGGCAGCGCTCGGAGACGAAGAACGCGCTGCGCGAGTCGCGCGCCAGCTCGCGGCACATGCTCATCGCCTCGGCGGCCGCGGTGGCCTCGTCGAGGAGCGAGGCGTTGGCCAGGGGCAGCGCGCAGAGATCGGAGACGACGGTCTGGAAGTTGAGCAGCGCTTCCAATCGCCCCTGGGCGATCTCGGCCTGGTAGGGCGTGTACTGGGTGTACCAGCCCGGGTTCTCGAGCACGTTGCGGCGGATCACCGCCGGAACGATCGTGTTCGAGTAGCCCATGCCGATGTAGGAGCGGAAGACGCGGTTCTTGCCCGCGATCTCGCGCAGCTCCTCGAGCAGCTCGCGCTCGCCGCGCTCGGGTCCGAGCTCGAGCGCGCGCCGCAAGCGGATGCCGCGCGGCACGGTCTGGTCCACCAGCTCGTCCAGCGAGCGCAGCCCGAGCGCGGCGAGCATCTCGCGCACCTCCGCCTCGTCCGGCCCCACGTGGCGGCGCACGAAGGTGTCGGTGGGGGCCAGGACCGAGGCCGGCTTGGAGGAGCTGGGCACCGCTGGAAGTTCTTTCAGTGCAAGGGGTTGAGTTCTGTCTTCCCCACGAGGCGCCGTCCCGCGCCAAGGCTGCGGACCCGCCGAGTGGCTGGAGAGTCTAGCCCGCAAGGAAGGCTTGCGACAGCGCGGGCGGCGCGCCGGCCGGTCGAGCACCCTCACGCCCGGACCGCGCACATCCGTGGGCCAGGGCGGGCAGCCGGCGATACGCTTGCGGCCCACGGCGATGGGATCCACTCGATCGTTCGATCACGAAGTCCATGAACTCGTGCGCGCCCTGGACCGCGCCGAGCGCAGCGGCGAGCCTCGAGTCCTGCTCGAGTGGTTCCGAGACCGTTGGCTCCCGGATTCGCAAATCGCTTGGGCGAGCGACGAAGCCATCCGGCGGCAAGTCCTGGCCGATGCGATCGAAAAAGGTCTCGTAGTGTCCGTCGAGCTCGCGAACGTCTCTGACCCCGCTCGACCATCGTTCGGCGTGCGCCTCGATCGTACCCACCCGCGCGTCGTCGAGGCGCTCGACCAGGGGGAGACGGTTCCTCCGTTTCGCCCTGTCCCGGTCCGCGGCGAGCCCTTGTCTAAAACGATCATCCGCGAGCGTCGCTGATCGTGACAAGCGGCAAGCGGGATTCCATCCGTAGTGCGAGCAACCTAGGTTTGATTGAGGACAGATCCCAGCGCGCCGACGTGACGAGTGCTTGCTCGCTCGTCACATCCATTGCAGCGCATCGGAGCACGGCATGACGCTGCTTCGCGACGAGCCGGACCGGCCTCCGCGACGGGAGGATGGGTCCAAGCGATCGCTCGGGAGTGCTCGATGGCGCGCGGCTCAGCGCGGCGGCGTAGCGGGATCGGCCAGGCCGCGGAACCAGGCCGCGAGCTCCTCGAAGCCGCGCGCCGAGCAGGCCGCGGCGAGGCCGGCGAAGTCGCGCGTGCGGCGCTCCAGCCAGCGGCCGCCGGTGAGCGGCGTGGTCGAGGGTTGGGTCGGGTCCAGCGCGGCCAGGGCGGCGGCGTCGGCGGCGACGCTCTCGATCTCGATCGGGCCCACGTAGAGCGCGACGAGCTGTCCGCGCGCGTCGAAGAGCAGGCCGAGCGGCAGCTCGATGCGGTCGAAGAAGCCGATCACCTCGAGCAGCGCCAGCTCGAAGGCCTCGGCCGAGCGCCCGTCGAGGTAGCCGGTGCGCGGCTCGAGGCCGCGCTCGCGGGCCAGCTCGCGCGAGCGCGCCAGCGCCAGGCCCTGGTCGGTGCACAGGGTCTCGACGGCCGCTCCGGCGGCGTCGAAACGCTCCAGGGAATCGGCGAGGTCGCGCAGCGCCGCGACGCCGCTCGCGTGCGCGCCGCTCCACAGGAGCACGAAGCGCGGCTTGCCGGCGAAATCCGCGACGCGCCGCGGCTTGCCGTCGAAAGCGGGCAGCGGGAGCGGCGCGAGCGGCAGCTTCAGGATGAGCGGGATGCGCGCTGGCGGGTTCGCCCGCGATTCCAGCGGCTCCTCGCGCAGCGCCGAGCCCGCGCCCGGCGTGCGCGGGACGACCTCGGGCGCGGCGGCGCCCTGCGCGATCCGGGAGCGCGTGTCCACGGCGAGGTCCTCGTAAGTGTCGCGGGTCCCGTCGGGCCACTCGACCCTCGCGCTGCGGATCCTGCGCGCGTTTCCCAGGCCGAAGAGCAGCCGCTTGGAGGACTGCGAGAGGTAGCCGTCGCCGGCGTAGATCCGCCGCTGCAGCTTGCGCCCGCCGTCGAGCTCGAGCACGATCCGCGCTCCGATCGCGTCGCGGTTGCAGCGCACCCCGACCAGATCGAAGGCGGCGAAGCGCGACCCGCCGTCCAGCGTGTTGCGCAGGAGGCGCAGCCGCGGCGCCGCGCGGCCGCGCAACACCAGATCCGGCCGGCCGTCGTCGTCCCAGTCGACCAGCGCCACCGAGCGCGAGTCCTCGGCGAACGCGGCCCCGCTCACGGCCGACACGTCGGCGAAGCTTCCGTCGCGCAGGTTGAGGAAGGCCTGGTTGCGCTCGCCGCCGTTCCAGGGAAGGCCGTCGAACACCACCATGTGCTGGATCGCGCCGAACGCGTCGCGGTAGGCAGCCGAGGAGCCCGGCCCGGGCGGCGAGCGGCCGACCACGCGCCGCCAGAAGTAACCCTCGAGGTCGCCCGTGCGATCCCGGCTCGAGGTCTGGCCGTTCGGCACGTAGAGGTCCTCCCAGCCGTCGCCGTCCAGGTCGACGAACTTCGCTCCCCACGCCCAGCGCCCGAAGGCGACGCGCGCCTCGGCGGTGACGTCGGCGAAGCGCCCTCCGCCGAGGTTGCGCAGGAGCGTGTTGCCGCGCGCGTGCCTTACATAGGCCTCGCGCAGCTCGGGATGCGCGCCGCCCATGAACTGCGGCTGCGAGGCGATCCGCAGCCCGGCCGCCGAGAACATGTTCGAGACGTACAGGTCGACCTTCCCGTCGAGGTCGTAGTCGCCGCAGCTCGCGCCCATCCCGGCCGCAATGTCCTGGGCGCCGGCGCGCTCGGCCGCGTCGGTGAAGCGCCCGCTGCCGTCGTTCAGGAACAGGTTGTTGCGGCCGAAGTCGTTGGCCACGTACAGGTCGAGGTCCCCGTCCTCGTCCAGGTCCTCCCAGATCGATGCCAGGCTGAACTTGTGGTTGTTTTCGCCGAGCCCCGATTCCGCCGTGGCATCGACGAAGCGCCGCCCGCCTTCGTTGCGCCAGTAGTGGTTCGTCGCGCCGTTGTTCGCGTCGTGGTAGGGCGCGGGCGCGCCGTGCATGACCCCGCCCAGCGCGTAGCGGCAGGCGTACAGGTCGAGGTCGCCGTCGCGGTCGGGATCGGCGGCGCTCACGGAGTAGATCTGCTCGTCGCCCGGCGTGGTGAGCACGAGCTGGTTCTTGAAGGTGCCGGATCCGTCGTTGTAGGCGAGCACCAACCGGTTGGCGATCGCCTGGACGATGTCCTGGTGCCCGTCGTTGTCGAGGTCGAGGATCAGCGCGCTGCGCGTCACGTCGAGGAAGTCGACGTGGCTCCGAGCGGCGCGGTTGGTGGCCGTGCCATCCGCCGAGCGGATCCACAGCGCGTTCGGGACGCCCACCTGCTGGCAGGCGTAGACGTCGTCGAGGCCGTCGCCGTCCACGTCGCCGACCGCCAGCCCCTGCATGCCCTGGAAGGCGATGCCGGCGCGCCGGTCGAGGCGCATCTGGCGGTCGTCGATCCCGCGCAGGATCTGGTCCTCGAAGGTCGGGTCCGAGCCGAAGGCCGAGCGCGTGACGTCCGCCAGCAGCGCGCGCGCCGAAGCGGTCTCCTCGTAGCCCTCGAGCCGCACCGAGCGCAGGCGCGGCGCGGCGCCTTCCGCCGCCGTCCAGGCCGCGCGGAGCTCCAGCACCTGCTGTCGCGGCCCGCGCGGGGAGTCGCTCGCCAAGCGGGCGAGCGCGCGCGAATCGAACCCATCGTCCGAGGGCTCGATGGAGGTGAAGAGCACCTCGAGCGCCACGGGGGCGCGCCCGTGGGGCTCCCTCAGATCGCGGCCGATGCGCTCCAGCTCTCCGCGCGGCCGTAGCTCGGCGTCGATGCGCGCCGGCCGCAGAACCTCGACCCGGCCCTCGAAGGCGCTCCCGAGCTCGCTCGGGCGCAGCGCGGTCGAGCCCTCGAAGTCCCCGTCCAGGAACGCCTCGCGCCCGGGGGTGCCGTCCGGATCGAGCAGCGCGCGCAGATAGCCCTCGAGCGCCGGTCGCGCGCGGTCGTGGAAGGCCTCCGTCGGCCAGGCGTCGGCGAGCGGGTCGCTGAGCGCCCTCTCCGCGATCAGGTGGTCCGTGGCCGGCGGCAGCCGATCGCGGAAGAGGGCCGGCAGGTCCGCGAGCTCGAAGCGCGGCGCCGGCCGCGGCTTGGCGGCGGCGCTCGGCGCATCCCCGGAGCAGCCGCCCACGAGCAGCGCCGCCGCCGGGAGCAGCGCGCTCGCGATCGCGAGAGCCGTTCGGTCGCGGACCATCCGCGCAATCTTGTCACGCTGCAGAGCCGCCGGGCAAACGGGGCTCGTCCGGGCTGGGAGTCCCGGAGGCGGTCCGGCGTGCGGACCGGGCTATTCCCCCGTGGCGGACAGCGCGCGCTGGTAGGCCGCGAGCACGTGGCGGCGCTCGAGCATGCCCAGCACGCGGCCCGCGTCCTCGCGGCTGACCACGGGGAGCTGGCGGAACCCGTGGCGGTCCATGCGCGCCAGCGCCTCGGACAGGGATTCGTCGGGGAAGACGGTGACGACGTCGCGCTCGGCGAGGTCCGCGGCGATGGCGAGCGGGCCGAGATCGGCAACGGTCTGCGGATCGAGCACCCGGAGGTCTTGGATCGACAAGAGGCCGACCATGCGCCCCTGGCTATCGATGACGACGAAGGCGGTCGCCCGCGAGCGGCTGATCAAGCCCATCAGCTCCGGGGCCGGCGTGTCCGCGCGCACGCGCTCGAGGTTCGAGCCCATCGCGTCGCCGGCGGTGATCGCCCCCAGGACGGCGGCCTCGCGGCCCTCCTTCAGGTGGACGCCGCGGCGCGCGAGCGCCATCTCGTCGATCGAGTGCGGCTCGATCTGCCGCGCCACGTAGATCGCGGCCGCGATGGCGACCAGCGTCGGCAGCACGGCGGTGGCCGACGAGCTGGTCATCTCGAACACGAGGAAGATCGAGGTCAGCGGCGCGCGGGCGGTCGCGGCAAGCAGCGCGCCCATGCCGACGACGGCGTAGTGGCCGGGGATGCCGGCCCAATCCGGCGCGATGCGCACCGCCAGCGAGCCGACCGTCGCGCCGAGCACCGCGCCCATGAACAGCGAGGGGCCGAACACGCCGCCCGCGCCGCCCGAGCCGATGGTGGCCGAGGTCGCGACCATCTTGGCGACCAAGAGCCCCACGAGCAGCAGGATCTGGGGCATGCCGGGGCTCGCGGTCATCTCCATGAGGTGTTGGATGACCTCTTTCCCGTCGCCCAGCACGCCGCGCAGGCCCAGCGCGAGGATGCCGACGATCAGGCCGCCGAGCGCCGGCTTCCAGAGCCCCGAGATGTCCAGGCGCGCGAAGCGCCGCTGGGTCCAGTAGAAGAGACGCGCGAAGAGCGCTCCCACGAGCCCGCAGCCGAGGCCCAGCACCAGGTAGAAGACGAGCTCCCGCGCCGAGCCCAGCCGGAACGGCGCGACGTGGAAGATCGGCTCGTCGCCGCCGATCGCGCGCGCGACGACGGTGGCCGTCCCGGAGGCGACGACGACGCGCACGAAGTTCTGGAGGTCGTAGTTCCCGGCCAGGACGATCTCCTGGGTGAAGAAGACGCCCGCGATGGGCGCGCCGTAGGCCGCGGCGATGGCCGCGCTGGAGCCGCAGGCCACGAGCAACCTCAGGCGCTCGCCGACCACGCGGCGCACGCGCGCGACGGCGGCGCCGATGCCGCCGCCGAGCGTCGCCACCGGCCCCTCGACCCCGGCCGAGCCGCCCGAGCCGAGGGTGATCACCGCCGCGAGCGTGCGCTGCAGGATCGTCCGGATCGAGAGGCTCGCGGCGCGCAGGTTGACGGTCTCGAGGAAGGCGGGCATCGCGTACCCGCCGACGTCGCGCCGCGCGAGCCGCGCGAGCAATCCCACCGCGAGCCCGCCGAGCGCCGGGACCACCGCGATCGTGAGCAGGCGCCAGTTGAGGCCGACCGGCTCGAAGGGGTCCTGGAGGCCGCCGGCGAAGAGCCGCTGCGAGAGCTGGATCGCCTTGCGGAAGCCGAAGTTGCCGAGCGACCCCGCCGCTCCGACCGCCGCCGCCAGGACCAGGAACTGCGTCTCGGGCTGGATCTTGGGCAGCCTCAGTCGCACCCCCCCAGCATGGAATTGGGCAACTTCCGAGTCGTAGTCAAAATTCCATTTTCTCGCGCCGCCGGAAGCCGGCACGATGATCCGTCTCCGCGACGGCTCACACGTTCCCTTACCCGGCGCCTACGCGCCTGGCGTGTAGGCGCCGGGTAAGGGAACGTGGTGAACCCTCGCGGAGATGAACCATCGATGAAGAGCTGGGTGGTGCTCGGGGTGTTGGCGCTGGCCGCGCAGGCGGACGTGGAGGTGGCGCCGATCTTCGGCGACGGGATGGTCGTGCAGCGCGAGCAGCCGATCCCGGTCTGGGGGCGGGCGGAGCCGGGCGAGCGCGTGCGGGTGCAGCTCGGGCCGCGCTCGGCGAGCACGGTCGCGGGCAAGGACGGGCGCTGGCGCGTGCACGTCGAGGCCCTGAAGGCCGGCGGGCCGTTCGACCTGCACATCCGCGCCGGGAACGAGGTCCTGTTCCGCGAGGTGCTGGTCGGCGACGTGTGGCTCTGCTCGGGCCAGTCCAACATGGAATGGCCGCTCAGCGCGATGGAGGGCGGCGAGCTGGCGGTCGCGCGCGCCACGCGACCCGACCTGCGGCTCTTCCAGGTGCGCCAAGACGCCGCCGAGGAGCCGGCGAACGAGCTCTCGGGAAGCTGGGCCAAGTGCACGCCGGAGAGCGCCGCCGGGTTCTCGGCGGTCGGCTACGTCTTCGGACGCGAGCTCGCGGATGCGCTCGGCGTGCCGATCGGCCTCGTCCAGGCCACCTGGGGCGGCACGCCCGCGGAGGCGTGGACTGCGCGAGCCTGCATGGAAGCGGAGTCGGGTCTTGCCTCTTCCCTCGAGCGCCCCGCGCGCCAGCCCCAGTCCCGGCCTGGGGCGCTCTTCAACGGCATGATCGCGCCGCTCTCGCCCTTCGCGATCCGCGGCGTGGTCTGGTACCAGGGCGAGGCGAACGTCAACCTCGACGACGCCTACAGGCTGCTCTTCCCGGCCTTGATCCGCTGCTGGCGTACGCAGTGGGCGAAGGAGGACATGCCCTTCCTGTTCGTGCAGCTCGCCGGCTACGGCAAGCCCGCCGATCGGTTCGGCGACAGCGCTTGGGCGCGGCTGCGCGAAGCCCAGGCCGTGGCGCTGGAGCTGCGCCACGTGGGCATGGCCGTGGCGATCGACGCGGGCGACGAGGACATCCACCCGCGCGACAAGCTCACGGTCGGCCGCCGGCTCGCGCTCGTGGCGCTGTCGAAGGTCTACGCCCAGCCGAGGACCGACGCGCTCGGCCCGCGATTCGCGAAGCTGGATCTCGAGGACGGCTCGGCGCGCGTCTCGTTCGCGAACGCCGGGGGCCTCGCCGCGCGCGGAGGCCCGCCGAGCGGCTTCGCGATCGCCGGCGAGGACCGCATCTGGCACCCCGCCCAGGCGAGGATCGAGGGCGAGTGCGTGGTGCTCTCGAGCCCCGCGGTCCCGCGCCCCGTCGCCGTGCGCTACGCCTGGGCCGACCGGCCGCAGGTCAACCTCTACGACGCCGCCGGGCTTCCCGCCGAGCCGTTCCGCACCGACGACTGGCCCGCTGAAGGTCGTTGACCTTCAGCTCGCGCCACGCCGCGCGCAGCGCGACGAGTGGCGCAGCCGCGCACCGAGCGCGGCGCGTCGATCGGCTTTCTGGACTCACTTGCCCTATCGCTCTGTTCGCTTGGTCGCTGAACCTCAGTGTTCGAGCGCCGGGCTCCAGCCGATCACGACCGTGAGCGGCGAGGCGCTGTAGTCCTCGAGCGGCACGTTGAGCAGGAACCGCTGGCCGTCGGGAGCGACGGCGAAACCGCGCGCCGCGGGCTGGCGGAACAGCTCCTGCGCCGTGCCGGACGCGAAATCGGGCCCGGGCTGGATCGGCAACGCCAGGATCGTCCCGCTCCCGGGATGCCAGTAGTAGAGCTCGCCCGAGTCCGCGCGCCAGCGCGGGTTCGCTCCGCCGCCCGAGGAAACCATTCGCCGGGGCGAGGGCTGGGCGTAGCCCTCGACGTAGACCTCGGCTTGGTCGCTCTCGTTCGAGTAGTAGGCAAGCCAACGTCCATCCGGGGAGATGCGCGCCTGCGACTCGTCGAAGTCGCCGTCCCGCAGCGGCCTCGCGGTCCGCTCCTCGGTGGACAGGCTCCACAGGTCGTTGCGGCCCTTCGAGCCGGTGGTGAAGAGCAGCGTCCGCCCGTCGGGCGACCAGCACGAAGGTCGCTTGTCGACCGGCGAGTCGTGGAGCAGGACCTCCTTCGCCGGGTCGTCCGCATCCCTGCGCAGGATCTGGGCGTGTCCCTTGCGATACGACGTGAAGGCGATCCACTTGCCGTCCGGCGACCAGCGCGGCCCGAGGTTGTTCTTCTGGTCGAAGGTCAGGCGCGAGGTGCGCCCGGCCTCGAGGATCCAGAGATCTGCGAGCCGCCCATCGGGATCCAGCTTCTCGAATGCGACTCGCGAGCCATCCGGCGAGAGGTCGAAGTCGAGGATCCGATCGGGCTCGCCCATCGGGCCCAGGGCCTGGCCCGAGCGATCGAACCATGTGAACCGCGAGTCCGGCGGGAGGCTACGGTAGGCGAGCACTCCCGAGTCCGAGGCGGTGAACTCGAAGCGGTGGTAGGTCGTCGCCTCGTTCTTGCCGATCTGCTCCGCGACCGGTGCGGGCTCACCGGTCACGCGCAGCGCCGCGAGATCGAACCGCTGCGCGTACAGCACGTCGTGGCGGACGTAGAGCAGCGTGCCCATGGCCGTGACCACCGGATTGGAGACAGCCGAGAACAGCGCCGAGGTCGACTGGGAATCCAGGCTGCCGACCATCAGATGGTGGTCTTCGGCCTGCATGGCGTCGCGCAGGAAGACGAAGTGGCGTCCGTCGGGCAGGAACCATGGCCAGAAGTGCCCGGTGTCCTTAGGCTCGAGCCGCGTGGCGGGACTGGGCGCGCCGCCGCTCGCGCTCACGCGGTAGAGCCCGTCGCCGGTCCTCGGCGCGAACAGGATCGTGCCTGCGCGGCCCCACGTGCCCCCCTGCGGCTCCTCGGCGTTGCAGATCACCTGCGGCGTGCCCCCGGCCGCGTCGACGCGCTTCAACCGGCCGTCCGCGAAGAAGGCGAGGAATCGCCCGTCCGGCGACCAGACCGGGAAGCGCGCCTGCTCGGTTCCGCCCAGGGGGCGCGGCGAGAGCGAGTCCAGGCGGCGCACCCAGAGCTGGCGCGTGCCGTCGCGCGCATGGGCGACGAAGGCGATCTCCCGGCCGTCGGGCGAGAGCGCCGCGGAGTCGAAGGAGACGTACGAGGCCCCGGCGGGCTTTCCGAGGAAGAAGCGCGCCTCGCGCGTGACGGCGGGCGGGCGGGCGAAGTGGGCCGTGCCGAGCACGATCGCGGCTGCGAGCGCGATCCCGGCCGCGACCTTCAACGAGACGGCGCGCAGCCTGCGCATCGGGGCCACCGCAGGCGGCGCCGCTTCCGCGGTGCTTTCCGCGAGCCAGCGCAGCTCGATCGCCAGGTCGGTCGCGTTCTGCCAGCGATCGTCGGCCTCGCGCTCCAGGCAGCGCCGCACCAGCCGGTCGAAGGCCGGCGGGCTGAGCCGCTCGAGGTGGTCGAGGCGCGACGGCGAGTGCGAGAG
>DATKBQ010000260.1:0-2665 GCA_035546375.1 Planctomycetota bacterium
TCGCAGCTAGCGCTCGACACCCTGCTGGAGCGGACGGCTCAGGCTGCCGGCGAGCTCGCCGGAGGCCGCTGTGCAGCGCTGGCGGTGGTGGGCGAGGATGGCTCGAGCCTGAAGCGGCTGTTCTCCTGGGGAATGGACGAACGAATGCAGACCGTTCTCTCCGAGCACATGGCGCTCTCTCACGTCGCAGAGCCCCCATCGAAAGACACGCCGCCCTGCTCGTTCTTCGAGCTTCCGATCCTGGTGAGAGGGAACGTCTTCGGGCGCCTCTACTTCCCGAGTGAGGAAGGGGAGCTCACGCAAGAGGACGTCGCCGTCCTGACCGCGCTGGCGGCGCACGCCGCGGTCGCGATCGAGAGCGCTTCCCTCTACGAGGCATCGACCCGGCAGGCCGATCAGCTCAAATCGCTCGACGAGGTGCTATACGCCCTTGCCCGGGCAAGGGGTGATCGCGCCAGATTCCTCGAGCTGATCGCCGATCGGCTGAGGCAACGGTTGCAGGCGTGCGCGGTGACCGTGTGGCTATCCGAGCAGGCGGCGTGCTTGCGGCTGACCGCAGTCTCGGGCGAGGCGCCGGCCACGCTGCGGGGAATCGCTGCGCCGGAGGAGTCGAAGCTCGTGCATCTGTGGAACCGCCGCTCGAGCGGGAGGGTCGACTCCGTGCTCGACGACCCCGAGATCAACCAGGCGGTGGCGCGCAAGCTCGGCATGCGCAACGGGCTGTGGGTGCCGCTGGAGGCCGGCGGTCGGGCGCTCGGGATGGTCGCGGCCTACAACAAGCTCGGGAGAAGACGAACATTCACCGACGACGACGTTCGCCTGGCTGAGGTCTTCGCCGCCCGCACCGCCATCGCCCTCAGGCTGTTCCCGGCTCTCGGCCGGTTGCGCGGGGTCTCGGCGGTGGAGACGAAGCGTCATCGCTCACGCTGAAGCGGCGCTGCCGAGAACCTTTAGTTGTGCCCGTGCGCCCGAAGGTCGTCGAGCAGGCGCGGGATCTCCCCCGCGCTCGAAGCCCGCATCTCATCCCGGCTCCGTCATCCGGGAGCGCACTGCGGAGGCCATCCGCGCGGCGCGGATCCGCATCGCCGGGTTTCCCCGCAGCGTCGCGCTCCTTCCTAGCCCCGGAGGTCGCGTCGCTCCAGCGCAAGCGGGGCAAGAGCCGCCGCGGTGGCGCAGAGCAGGACGAGGACCCCCACGTGGCCCGGAGCGAGCCCGTGACGAAGGGGATCCGAGGCCGCGTAGTGGTAGAAGGGCGAGGCCGTCCTGACCGGCTCCAGGGCGTCGACGAGGGCGGCGAGCGAGTCGACGAGCCAGGCGGCCACGGCGCCCGCCGCAGCAACCCCGATCGCAAGGCCGCGGCGCCCGCTGGCCGCCCCGACGAGAAGCGCGATCGCCCCGAAGCCGAGCGCCAGCAGCGCCGCGCTCGCCGTGGCCGCGCCGAGGCGGGCCGCGGAGACGTCCATGCCCACGGCAGTGACGCCGACGAGGAGGGAGACCCAGAGGACGAGGGCGAGGACAGCAAGCTCGGACGCCAACGCCGCGAGCTTCTCGAGGGCGAGCCGGCGGCGTGAGATCGGGTTAGCCAGCAGCAGATCGAGCGTCCCGTGCTCCTCCTCGCCGGCGACCGCCCGCGCCCCGGCGCCGATCGCGGCGATCAGCAGGAGCAGGGGGACCATCAAGGAGAAGAGCTCCATGCCCAGGTAGCCGGCGCCGGAGGAATAGTCGAGCTCGCCGCCGAAGGCGATGAAGGCCTTCAGCGCTTCCGGGTAGTCCTCGACCAGCCTGTTCAGCTCGGGGCTGTCGCGGACGGTCGGGAAGATCGCGACGATCACCGCCGTCATCCCGACGAGGCCGAGGCTCCACCAGAGCAGCGCCTGCCGCGCGTCGCGCAGCGTCTTCAGGAAGACGTTACGCAGCATCGCGCGCCTCGTCGCCCCGGAAGAAGGCGAGGAAGACGTCCTCGAGGTCCGCCTCGTGGCTGTCGAGCCCGACTATCCTGTAGCGGGAGAGCGCCTTGACCAGCCCGTCGGCCTCGCCGGCGAGCGAGAAGAGCACCGTTCGCCCGTAGCGACCGAGCTCGCGGACCCCCGCCACTCCCGCGAACGCGCTCGGAGGCGGCAGCGAGGCGAAGGTCGCTTCGACCCGGGTGGCGGTCCGGGTGCGCAGCCTCTCGACGCTCTCGACGAGGACGAGCCGCCCCTCGCGGATCAGGCCGACGCGGTCGGCGACGTGCTGCACCTCGGGCAGCACGTGCGAGGAGAGGAAGGCGCTCGCACCTTCCAGCTTGGCCTCGGCGAGCAGCTCGTAGAAAGTCTGCTGGACCAGCGGGTCGAGCCCCGCCGTCGGCTCGTCGAGCACGAGCAGATCCGGCTCGTGCATGAACGCCTGGACAAGGCCGACCTTCTGCCGGTTCCCCTTCGAGAGCGCCCGGATGGGCCGGTCGAGCTCGAGCTCGAGGCGCTGCGCCAGCGCCGGCGCCGAGCCGAGGCCGGCGAGGTCGCGCAGCCGCGCGAAGTACGTGAAGAGCTCGCGGGCCGTCAGCCGCTCGTAGAGGCGCAGGTCACCGGGCAGGTAGCCGATCCTGCGCCGCACGGAGACGTCGCGGCGCGGGTCGGCGCCGAACAGCTCGACCCGGCCGCGGCTGGGGCGGATCAGGTCGAGCAGC
>DATKBQ010000261.1:0-2288 GCA_035546375.1 Planctomycetota bacterium
CGTCGTCGCCGGAGGCGCGCTGGTGGCGCTCCTCGCGCTCGGCGGCCGTCTCCAGGCGCGCCTTCAGCTCGTCCAGGCCCTCGGATGCGGGCGCCTGCGCTGCGGTGCCCGCGCTCTCGCGCAGGAGCTGCGCCGCTTGGCGCAGGCGCTCGGCCTGCGCGGCGGATCGGCGGGCGGCGGCCAGCGGCTCGCGGGCGCGAGCGAGCGGCTCGCGCTCGGGGGGGCTCCAGGACTCGAGCACCGCGCGGTCCACCCCTTGGCGGCGCAGGAGCTCCTCGAGCTGGCGCTCGATCGCCTCCAGCTCGAAGAGCCCCGAGCTGCGGCCCAGCTCCTCGTTCTCCGCCAGGAGCTCGCGCTGGCGCTCGACCATCTCCGACAGGGCCGCCTCGAGCGCCTGCTGCTCGGGGGTCGCGCTCGCCTCGCGCAGGGCCTCGGTCGCGCGCTGGATCTCGGCCTCGCGCGAGGAGAGCTGCTCGAGCTCGCGGCGCAGCTCGCGCAGCTCCTCGATGGACTCCTGCAGGGTCTCCAGGCTCTGGCGGTCGAGCAGGATCGCGAGCAGGCGCTCGAGCCCGCGGATGATGCGCTCCTGGCTCTCGAGCGACTGCATGGCTTGGCCGGACTGCACGCCCTCGCGCGCGCGGTCCATCAGCTCGTCGAGGGTCAGCGAGCCGCTGTCGGCGGAGCGCTCCTCGAGGAAGCCCAAGCCCTGGCGCAGGAGCTCCAGGGCGTGCGTGCGCCCCTCCGCCTCCAGCCGCGGGATCAGGGCCTCCATGGTCAGCCTCAGGCGCTGGAGCTGGCGGCGCAGGATCTCCTGCTCGTCGGCGATGCCGGCCAGGTCGCGCCCGGCGCCGCCGCCCTGGGAGAGCGCGGGCCCGGGCGCGATCGCGCCGAAGGCGAGGACGAAGATCGTCGCGGTGCGGTAGCTCACGGGGCCTTCACCTTCCGTCGTCTCCCCCGGCAGCTTCGCGGGTGCGCTCGCGCAGCGACTTCTGCCGGCCGAGGATGTCGCGCGTGAGCTGCAGGATCGACTGGTAGTTGTCCCATTCGGCGAGCCGCGCGAGCAGCTCCTCGATGTGCTGCTGCGCGCGCGCCTGGTGCTCGGCCGCCTCGCGCAACCCCTCGTGCACGCGGGCCAGGTCGACCGCCTGGGCGGCGCGGTCGTGGGCCTGGGCCGCGGCGGTGGTGTCGTCCAGGCTGATCGCGAGCGCCAGGTGGAGCACCGAGACGAGCTGCCCGGCGAGGCCGGGGGCGATCAGGCGGCCCGACTTCCACCCGTTCGCCAGCTCGCGCCAGGCCGAGAGGTGCGAGCCCTTGTCGGTCTCGCGCGCCAGCCGCGCGTCGATGTCCTCGAGCAGCGCGCCGGCCTTCTCGTCGATGCGCGCGTAGAGCACGCCCTCGAGGATCGCGGCCAGCTCGCGGCTCAAGGCGTCCGCGTCGCCCTGCACGCGCCGCTGGCCCGCGAGCGCGGCGGCGAGATCGGAGCCGCCGACGCCGGCCGTCGGGCTGTCGCTCTCCATGCTGGCCAGGAGCTCGGCGGTGCGCCGCGCCTTCTGGCGCTGCAGCTCCTCGAGCTGCGCGGCCTCCTGGCGGACGCGCGCGAGCCGGTCTTGCAGCCGCCGCAGGAACTCGTCCTCGCCGACCACGCGCACGCGCAAGGGCGTCGCGCGGCCGACGCCGTCGGGGTCGGGGGCATCGCCGCGCGCGGGGCGCACGTCCACCGCCGCGACCTCGATCTGGTACAGCTCGCCCTCGCCCGCGCCCGAGGCGGCGAGCGCGGCGACCTCGATCCGCGTGCCGCCGACCACCACGGTGCCCCAGCGCGACTCGGCGCGCGGATCGCCCTCGAGGCGCGTCAGCGCCAGGTCGGCGCCCACGACCGGGCCTCCCTGCTCGTCGCCGGAGCGGCCCTCGCCCGAGAACGGCGCGCCCGGGCGCGCGAGCGAGACCGCGCTCCAGCCCATCGCCGCGATCCCGAAGTCGTCCTCGGCGCGCGCGCGCAGCGCGATCAGGCCGCCGGGAACGGTGTCGACCTCGCTGCGCGCCGGCGCGAGGATCGAGACCTCCGGCCGCCGGTCGGGCACGACCTGCACGGCAAACAGCCCCGGGTCGGGGTTGGAGAGGCCGCTGGAGTCGTTCAGCTCGAAGCGGACGCGCAGCGACTCGCTCGGAGCGAGCTCGAAGCCCAGGCCGGGCTGCGGCTCGCCGCCCCCCTGCGACGAAGGGCGGGGGGGGAAGGAGGCCGGCTCGAGCGCCACCAGCCGGTCCTCGGGCAGGATGCGCACCGAGCC
>DATKBQ010000262.1:0-6127 GCA_035546375.1 Planctomycetota bacterium
AGGAGAAGGAGAGCGACGTAGCTATCGCGGCCAAGCTCCTGGAAGTCATGGCCAGAGGCGCTGCAGACGTGGTCGTTCTCGTAACCGGCGACACGGATCTTGTGCCTGCCGTAAGGACCGCCAAGGCTCTCTTCCCCGCGCATCGATTGTTCTGCTCTTTCCCCTATCGACGGAAACAGAGGGAGCTCGAGCAGGCAGCAGATGGGAGCTTCACGATTTCCAAGGAGATGTATGCGCGCTTTCGATTGCCATCACCTCTGGAAGGCCCGGGCGGTCGAGAACTCATCCGGCCTCCGACTTGGTAAGGAGCTCCGACCCCGATCGCGTCCTCGCCAGCCCGTCGAGCACAGCTAGAGTCGCTGCACGAAGTTTCGGTAGGGACCGGCTTGGCTAGCCGCGTCCGACCGGCGTCAGCCAGCCGTGGCGGTCGGGTAGCTCGCCGCGCACGAGGCCGAAGAACTCGCCCTGCAGCCGGCGCGTGATCGGCCCCGCGCGGCCGTCACCGACGGCGCGGCCGTCGATCGAGCGCACGGGCGTGATCTCGGCCGCCGTGCCGGTCAGGAAGACCTCGTCGGCGACGTAGAGCTGCTCGCGCGGGATGCGCTGCTCGCGCACGTCGATCCCGAGGTCGTGCCCCAGCGCGAGCACGCACTTGCGCGTGATCCCGGGCAGGATCCCGGCCCAGGCGGGCGGCGTGATCAGGCCGCCGTCGCAGACCACGAACAGGTTCGCGCCGCTCGCCTCGCTGGCGTAGCCGTCGGAATCGAGCGCCAGCCCGTCGTCGCAGCCCCTGCGGCGGGCCTCGAGCACGATCAACTGCGAGTTCAGGTAGTTCGCAGCCGACTTCGCCATTGCCGGCAGCGTGTCCGGCGCCATGCGCCGCCAACTGCTGACGCAGGCCGTGATGCCGTCGCTCGTCGCCTGCGGACCGAAGTGCGTGCCGAGCGGCCAAGTGGCGACGATCATCTCGACCGGGCAGCCGCTCGGGTCGACGCCCATCTCGCCGTAGCCCCGGAAGACGACCGGGCGCACGTAGCACGAGTCGTGGCGGTTGCGGCGGACCGTGTCGAGGATCGCGCGCTCGATCTCCTCCGCCGTGCGCTCCAGCGGCAGCTCGACGATCCGGCACGAGCCCAGGAGCCGCTTCGCGTGCGAGCGCAGCTCGAGCGCCGCCGGACCCGAGGGCGTCGCGTAGACCCGCACCCCCTCGAAGACCGAGCTCGCGTAGTGCAGCGCGTGCGTCAGGACGTGCACGCGCGCCTCCTCCCAGGGAACCAGCTCGCCGTTGAACCAGATGACCTCGGCCTTCTCGAGCTTCAAGCGCACCTCCGGTTGGCCAAGAGGATAGTCCCGGGCCCGGCCTCCGCGCTTGGCGGCCCTCCCGGGGCGGTCCGGGTCGAGACGCGTCTAGAATGGCCCCCATGCAGATCCACGAGGCCCCCCACGGCATCAACGTCGTCGTCGAGACCCACGGCCCCAAGCTCGTGATCGGCCGCTTCGACAGCACCACGGGCTTCACCGCGCTCCTGCACGATTGCGACGTGCACGAGCTGGCGCCCGGCGAGGACGCCGAGGCCTACATCCGCGATACCGCCAAGTACGGCGTCGACGTCAAGCAGCGCGACGTCGAGCTGGAGGTGGCCGAGATCAAGCGCGTGCGGCTCCTGGGGCAGATCCCCAAGGATTGAGCTCCGCCGCCGGATCCGAGGCCGCCAGACTGCGTCGCGGGCCCGGCCTCAGACCGTCCAGGTCTCGCCCGAGTAGACCAACTCCTGCAGCGTGCCCTTGCCGCGCTTGGCGATCGACGCCGCCACCTGCGCGTTGACCCCCTGGTCGAAGATCGGCGCGGTAACGCGGCGCAGGATGCCCAGCGGCCGCGGCATCGTGGGATCGAGGTCGAGCTGCGCCATCAGGAAGGCCGCCGCGGGCGAGGCCTGGTCGGCGGCCCAGGTCTCGGCCTGCGCCGCCTCGACCACCTCGACCTCGAACCCGCGGATCCGCAGGCCCTTGTCGTGGGCCTTGCCGAAGACCATCGGCTCGCCCGGGCGCAGGTCGATGGTCCGATCGTCGCGCACGTTCTTGTCGGTGACCGTGTCGAAGCACCCGTCGTTGAAGATCACGCAGTTCTGGTAGATCTCGATGAAGGCCGTGCCCTTGTGCTCGGCGGCCGCCAGGAGCACCTGGTCCATGTGCTTCTGGTGCGTGTCGATCGTGCGCGCCACGAACGTCGCGCCGCAGCCCAGCGCGAAGGACAGCGGGTTGAAGGGCCGGTCGACGGAGCCCATCGGCGAGGTCTTCGTGCGCTGCCCGATCGGCGAGGTGGGCGAGTACTGGCCCTTGGTCAGGCCGTAGACCTCGTTGTTGAAGAGCAGGATCTTGATGTCGACGTTGCGGCGCAGGACGTGCGCCAGGTGGTTGCCGCCGATCGAGAGCCCGTCGCCGTCGCCCGTGACCATCCACACCGACAGCTCGGGGTTGGCGGTCTTGATCCCCGTCGCGAAGGCCGGCGCGCGCCCGTGGATCGAGTGGAACCCGTACGTGTTCATGTAGTAAGGGAAGCGGCTGGAGCAGCCGATCCCGCTCACGAACACGATCTTGTGGCGCGGGATCCCGAGCTGGGCCATCACGCCCTGCACGCTGTTGAGGATCGCGTAGTCCCCGCAGCCGGGGCACCAGCGGACCTCCTGGTCGGACTTGAAGTCCTTCTTGGTCAAGCTCGGAGTGGCGGTCGCTTCGGCCATGGCTAGCGCTCCAGGATGCTGTCGATCTTGGCCACGAGCTCGCTGGTCCTGAAGGGCTGGCCCTGCACCTTCGGGTAGGAGATGAAGTTGTGCTGCTGGTACTCGCTGCGCAGGATCCGCGCCATCTGACCCATGTTCATCTCGGGCACCAGGATCGACTTGAAGCGCGTGAAGATCGCGTCGAGCCCGCGCGGCAGCGGCCACACGTGGCGCAGGTGGATGCGGCTCACGCTGCGGCCCGCCTTCTCCGCGATCTCGACCGCGCTGGCGATCGAGCCCGCCGTGGAGCCCCACCCGAGCACGAGCAGGTCGCCCTCCTGGGCGCCGTGCACCTCGGGGGTCGGGATCGAGTCGCGCACGCCCATCACCTTGAGATGGCGCATGTGCACCATGAACTCGTGGTTCTCGGGGTCGTAGCTGATGTTGCCCGTCAGGTGCGCCTTCTCGAGCCCGCCGACGCGGTGCTCCAGTCCCGGAGTTCCCGGCTTGACCCACGGCCGGGCATTGCGCCCGTCGCGCGCGTAGGGCTGGAACCCGCCCGGCGGCGCCTCCTCGAGGAAGCGCACCGGGAACGGCTGGAGGTCCTCCATCCGCGGCAGGCGCCAGGGCTCGGAGCCGTTCGCGATGTAGCCGTCGGAGAGCAGGATCACCGGGGTCATGTACTGGACCGCGATGCGCACCGCCTCGATCGCGCAGTCGAAGGCGTCCGAGGGCGTCGAGCAGGCGAGCACCGGCAGAGGCGCTTCGCTGTTGCGGCCGAACACGGCCTGCAGGAGATCGGCCTGCTCGGTCTTGGTCGGAAGGCCGGTCGAAGGGCCGCCGCGCTGGATGTCGCAGATCACCAGCGGCAGCTCGACCGAGACCGCGAGCCCCATGGCCTCGGTCTTGAGCGCCATCCCCGGCCCGGAGGTCGAGGTGACGCCGAGCATCCCCGCGTAGGCCGCGCCGAGCGAGGCGCAGACCGCGGCGATCTCGTCCTCGGCCTGCATGGTCGTCACGCCGTAGTTCTTGTACGAGGCGAGCATCTCGAGGATGCCCGAGGCCGGCGTGATCGGGTACGAGCCGCAGAACAGCTTCAGGCCCGCCAGCTCGGCGCCCGCGATCAGCCCCATCGCCAGGGCGTCGTTGCCCATGATGTTGCGGTAGACGCCCTTGGGCATCACCGTGCACGGCGCGACCTCGTAGCGGCCCTGGAACAGCTCGTGGATGTCCCCCGCGTTGAAGCCGGCCTGCAGCGCCTTCTGGTTCGCCTCCGCCAGCTCCGGCTTCTTGGCGAACTTCTCCGACAGCCACTTCATCGTGTTGTCGAGTGGGCGGTTGTAGAGCCAGTACATCAGCCCGAGCGTGTAGAAGTTCTTGCAGCGCTGGACGTCCTTGGGACTGAGCGGCGATCCCGCGAGCGCCTCCTTCACGCGCTTGTTGATGTCGATCTGGATCAGGCGGTAGCCCGAGAGCGACCCGTCGGTCAACGGGTTCGAGGTCAGCCCGGCCTTGGCCAAGTCCTTCTCGCCGAACTGTCCTGTGTTGACCACCAGGATCCCGCCCGGCTTCAGGTCGGAGAGGTTGACCGCTAGCGCCGCGGGGTTCATCGCCACGAGCACGTCGGGCTGGTCGCCGGGCGTGTGGATATCGGCGGAGCTGAAACGCACCTGGAAGCCCGAGACGCCCGGGCGCGTGCCGGCGGGGGCGCGGATCTCGGCCGGGAAGTCCGGGAAGGTGGCCAGGTCGTTGCCGAGGATGGCCGAGGTGTGCGTGAACTGGTTGCCGGTGACCTGCATGCCGTCGCCGGAGTCCCCGGCGAAGCGGATCACCACGCTCTCGTACTGCTGCAGGGGAAGCTCGGCGCCTCGGGTCTGGGTCGTGCTCATGGGGTGGTTGCCGCGCCGCGGGAGCGGCGCCGGGGCTCGCGGGGCCCGGGAAGGCGGGGGGCTGGCAGCCCGCCCGGAGCGGTCCAGGGCACTCTCACCTAGGACCGCGGGCGCAGGATTCTACTCGCACAAGTTCGGAGTGCCATCGCCGAGACCCGTCCCGGGTCCGCGCGGCGCGGGCGCTCCTCCGCCGTCATTTTCGGTTGGATCCGGGCCGTCGCACCACATCGATCTGGCACCATAGATAAGGCGATGCCCGATCGGCCCCGTTTCGCGAGCGCCCTGTCCGTGCTCCCCACCTCCCGCCAAGCCGAGGAGCAGGCGGTGCAGGCCCTGATGGAGGGCCTCGAGGGCGGGCGGCCGGACCTGCTCGCCGTCTTCGTGTCCCACCACCACGGCGAGGCGCTCGAGCGGCTCGGCCCGAGGCTCTCCTCCGCCACCGGCGCACGGCTGGTCGTGGGCTGCACCGGCGAGAGCATCATCGGCGGCGACCGAGAGGTCGAGCAGGAGCCCGCGCTGTCGCTCTGGGGAGCCGTCCTGCCGGGGACCACCCTGCGGCCCTTCGTGGTCAGCGCCACCCTCGCGGAGGACGGCCAAGCGAGCTTCTCGAGCCTGCCCGAGATCGAGGATCCCCAGCGGGCGTCGATCCTGCTGCTCGCCGACCCCTTCTCCTTCCCGATGGACCCCTACCTCAAGCTCCTGAACGAGCGCTTCCCGGGCGTGCCGGCGGTGGGCGGCATGGCGAGCGGCGGGATGGGCCCGGGCCAGAACCTCCTGATCACCGACACGGGCCTGCTCGCCGCCGGTGCGTTGGGCGTGGTCCTGGAAGGTGGGATCGAGGTCCGCTCCGTGGTCAGCCAGGGTTGCCGGCCCGTGGGCAAGCCCTGGGTGGTGACCTCCTGCGAGGAGCACCTGATCCAGAAGCTGGGTGGTCGGGCTGCAGTCGAAGTGATGATGGAGACCCTGCAGGCGCTTCCGCCGCGCGACCAGAAGCTGTTCCAGCGCCAGCCGTTCATCGGGCTCGCGACCGAGCCTTCCAAGAGCCGCTTCGAGCGCGGCGACTTCCTCGTCCGCGGCATCATCGGCATCCAGGCCGAGCAGAAGGCAGTCGCCGTCGCGGATCTCCTGAGGCGCGGGCAGACGGTCCAGTTCCTCGTCCGCGACGCGGAGTCCGCCAGCGAAGACCTGAACCAGCTCATGCAGATCCAGGGCGGCGGCGCGCTCGATCAGGCGCGCGCCACCCACTCGGCGGGGGCGCTGCTGTTCACCTGCAATGGCCGCGGCTCGCGCATGTTCTCGGAGCCCAACCACGACGTCACGTGCGTGCGCAAGGGCCTCGAGCGCGACGTCCCCGTGGCGGGGTTCTTCGCCATGGGCGAGATCGGCCCGATCGGCGGGCGCAACTTCCTGCACGGCTTCACCGCACAACGCCCTGTTCAGGCCCCGGGACGGGGCCTGAACAGGGCGATGAGCAGCATGATTCCTCACAGCTGAGTTCCATGATTATTGCCTGCTGAC
>DATKBQ010000263.1:0-3386 GCA_035546375.1 Planctomycetota bacterium
GCGCGGGCTTCGCCTCCGCGGCGGTCATGGTCTTGGGGACGTCGCTGACCTCGCGCGACACGGTGATCTCGGGGCGCCCCTCGCCAGTCGGAGGCGGAGCGTCCTGAGCAGGCGAAGGCGGGGCCGTACCTGCGAGGAGGAGGAGAGAGAGGAGCGAGGGAGGAGACGCGTTCACCGCGCGCCCTCCGACTGAGAGGCCGGCGAAGACCCGCCGGCCGGCTCTTCGCCTTCCGGTTTCTCCAGCTCCGCCACTTTGTCGCGCGCCTTGAGCAGAGCGAGCTCGCCCGAGAGCTGACTCTTGTTGAAGGCCGTCCCGGCTTCGGCGAGCGCCTTCTCCGCCGCGCGGAGCTTCTTCTCGAGCTCGCGCTGCTCCTTGGGAAGGTCTTCCTTCTCCAGATCGGCGAGGGCGCGCTCCTTCAGCTCCAGGTCGCGGGTCGCGAACTCGAGCATTCGCTTGTGCCGCTTGAGGACAAGCTCCTTGGTGGCCTTCGAGAACTCCTCGGCCGAGTACATCTCCTGGATCTGCTGGAGCTCGTCGGCCTCCTCCTCGCGGTTGAAACGCGAGCGGTCGAGCCCCAGCTTCGCTTGCGCGACCTTCTGCGGCCGCTCGAACTCCTGGAAGTGCGCCAGCGCCCGCTTGGCCTCCTCCAGGTCGCGCTTGGCCTCCTCGAGCTTGCGCTCGGCCTCGCGGCGCTCGGCCTCGGTCGAGAGCTCCGCGATCGCCAGGTCGATGCGCGCGTAGGCCAGCTCGCGCTTGCGCTTCTCGGCCTTCTTCGCCGCCTCCTTTTCCTTCTCCTGCTCCTTCTTCGCGGCTTCTTCGGCCTTCGCCGCCGCGGCTTCGCCCTGAGAAGGAGCGTCCTGGCCCGCCGCGAGCGCCTTCGTGTCCTTCTTCCCGGCGCTGACCGAGATGTCGGCGCCGGCGCGCCCGTCCTCGCGCCGCCCCTTGGCGTCGACCAGGATGCAGGAGGAGAGACCGAGAAGGACCGCGGCGAGCGCGGCCGTGCGGATCGTCGTCGACATGCTCCGAAGCTCCTTGGGCTGCGCGCGGGACAGGAAGCGCGCGGCCCCACATGATGGGCGCCGCCGGGCCGGCGGGAAAGGCCGCCGCGCTGTTTTGGCGGTCACCCGGTGCCGGGCGCGCCGTCGACAGGCGAGCGGCCCCTGCGCTACGCTGCCGCGCTCCCCGCCACGCGCAGGAGGAACGAACCATGAGCTACGGAGCCTTCCGGGTCCCGCCGCCGGTGAACGAGCCGGTGCGCGGCTATGCGCCGGGCAGCGCGGAGCGCGCGAGCCTCCAGGCGGAGCTGGCGCGCCTCGCCGCCGAGCAGGTCGAGGTCCCGCTGGTGATCGGCGGCGAGGAGGTGCGCACCGGCCGGAGCGAGGACCTGGTCGCGCCCCACGACCATCGCAAGCGGCTCGGGCGCGTGCACCTCGCCAGGCCCGAGGACGTGCGCCGCGCTCTGGACGCCGCCGAGGCCGCGCGCGGGCCCTGGCAGGCGATGCCCTGGGAGGAGCGCGCGGCGATCTTCATTCGCGCCGGGGAGCTGCTCGCCGGGCCGTGGCGCGACCGCCTGAACGCCTCGACGATGCTCGGCCAGTCGAAGACCGCGCACCAGGCCGAGATCGACGCGGCCTGCGAGACGATCGACTTCCTGCGCTTCAACGCGCACTTCGCCGAGCGCATCCAGGGCGAGCAGCCGGCCTCCGCGCCGGGCACCTGGAACCGCCTCGAGCACCGCCCGCTCGACGGGTTCGTGTTCGCGATCTCGCCCTTCAACTTCACCTCGATCGCAGCCAACCTGCCGAGCGCGCCGGCGCTGATGGCCAACACGGTCGTCTGGAAGCCGGCCTCGACCTCGATCTACTCGAACTACTTCCTGATGAAGATGTTCGAGGCCGCCGGTTTGCCGCCGGGCGTGATCAACTTCGTCCCCGGCCACGGCGCCGAGGTCGGCGACCCGGTGCTCGCCGACCGGCGCCTGGGCGGCATCCACTTCACCGGCTCCACCGAGGTCTTCCAGAGGATCTGGAAGAACGTCGGCGACTCCATCGCGGGCTACGCGCAGTACCCGCGCATCGTCGGCGAGACAGGCGGCAAGGACTTCGTCTTCGCCCACCCCTCGGCGGACGTGCAGGCCCTGGCCGTCGCGCTCGTGCGCGGCGCCTTCGAGTACCAGGGGCAGAAGTGCTCGGCCGCGAGCCGCGCCTACGTGCCGAAGAGCCTGTGGCCGCACCTGCGCGAGCGCCTCGCGGCGATGCTCGCCGACGTGCGCATGGGCGACGTCGCCGACTTCACCAACTTCATGGGCGCGGTGATCGACGCGCGCTCCTTCGCGCGGCTGAAGAGCGCGATCGAGGCCGCGCGCGCCGCGCCCGCCGCGCAGGCCGAGGTGGTCCTCGGGGGCGAGTGCGACGACTCGGCCGGGTGGTTCGTCCAGCCGACGGTGATCGAGGCGCGCGACCCGCGCTACGAGACGATGCGCACCGAGCTCTTCGGCCCCGTGCTCACGGTGCACGTCTACGAGGATTCGCGCTACGCCGAGACGCTCGAGCTGTGCGACCAAACATCGCCCTACGCCCTGACCGGCGCCGTCTTCGCCGAGGACCGCGCCGCGATCGCCCAGGCGGTCGCCGCGCTGCGCTTCGCCGCCGGGAACTTCTACGTGAACGACAAGCCGACGGGCGCCGTGGTCGGCCAGCAGCCCTTCGGCGGCTCGCGCGCCTCGGGCACCAACGACAAGGCCGGCTCGATCCTCAACCTGATCCGCTGGACGTCGCCGCGCACGATCAAGGAGACCTTCCTGCCGCCGCACGACTGGCGCTACCCGTTCCTGGAGGAGGACCGGAGCGGGAACCGCTGAGCGCGGATCGGTCGGGCGCGACGCCGCGGTTGAAGCGCGGCGACCTCGGTGGTCAGAACGCTTGCCGGGGATCGATCCGCAGGGCGAAGTCCACGTGCTGGACCTCGCCCTTCCGCCGCACCGGACGCACGGGCTCGAACACATCGCGCGCGCCGCGCTCCCGCTCGGCGCGGGTCACGAGCGGGTCGTCGGCGAACTCCACTCCCCCGGCGTGGTATCGCTTCCCGCACGGGAGAAACGCGGCGAAGTGCACGTGCGCCGGCTCCTTGCCGCCCGGGTAGGAGCCGGGCCGGATCGTCTCGAAGGCGAACCGGCCCTCCGCGTCGGCCCGCGCCCAGCCCTTCAGCCTCCACGAGTGCGGGCCGGCCTCGCGCCGGTCGTACCGCCCCGAGCGATCGGTGTGGTAGGCGAAGACGATGGCGCCGGCGGCGGGAGAGCCGTCCGCGTTCACGATCCTGCCCTGCAAGACCAGCGGGACGCCCGGCTCGGCGGCCGGTGCGATGCGCGCCGTGGAGGCGAGGGTGG
>DATKBQ010000264.1:0-7731 GCA_035546375.1 Planctomycetota bacterium
GGTTGGGCGAGCCGTGCGGCTCGTGGCAGGACATGCACAGGAGCCGCTCGGAACCCTCGTGGGGGTAGGTGAAGGGGCCGCGCAGCTCGATGTGGCACTCGACGCACGCGTCGCGGCGGGTGTGCTCCTGGAGCTCGAACCGCGGCGCGCCGTGGGGGGGATGGCAGCTCGTGCAGCCGACCGTCGCGCCCAGGGGATGGCGGAAGGGGAGCGCGAACTCGGCGGCGACCTCGCGGTGGCACGAGGCGCAGCTCGCGCGCAGCGCAGCGGGCCCCGGGGTGCCGTCCTCGAGCGGCGCGTGGGGCGCGTGGCAGGCGAGGCACGCCGGAGTCGCGCCAGGTCCCGCGTGGTGGCGGCTCCAGCGCAGCTCCGCCGCCGCCTCGGCGTGGCAGGCGACGCAGGCCTCGTCCTCGGCCCCGCCGATCCAGGAAGCGCGCGGGCCTTCCGATTCCAGCGAGGCGCAGGCGAGCCCGAGCGCGAGGAGCGACCCACCAGCGAGCAGCGCCGGCAGCGTGAGATGCCGGCGCGCGCTCGAGATACCGGGACCCGCGCCGCGCAACCAGGAACTCCCCGCGCGGGATCCTAGCCGCGCGCCGAGGAGCCGACAATCGGGCGCGCCTCAGACCTCGATGGGGAGCGCCTCGAGCAGCTCGTTGCAGCAGGCGGCACAGCGGCGCGCGTGTGCGGCGGCGATCGAGCAGGCCTCCAGCGAGGTATCGCGCTCGCACTCCTCGGCCGCGACGCGCGCGGCGGCGGCGCAGGCGTCGACCTGGCTGCGCAGGACGTCCCAGCCGCAGGCGGTCTGGCGCAGGAGCAGTCGGCCGGTGGTCGCGGTCAGCTCGGAGCAGTCGAGGTTGGCGCGGATGCAGCGCGCGAGCTCGCTCGCGCGCTCGCTGGCGAGGCAGAGGTCGGCGGCGGCCGTGCTGAGCTGCGCGGCCTCGAAGCAGGCGCGCACGCAGGCCGCGAGGAGCTCCACGTCGACGTGCCGCGGTCCCGGGTGGGCGCTGAGGATCCTCTCGAGGTGGGACACGGCCGATTCCCGCGGGTGGGGGTGCGAGGGCCTGCGCGCCGCGGTCGCGGGTATTCCCCCCGAGCGTCGCGGGGTCCCGGGCCGGAGACCGATTTCGCGCCGCGCGGGAGTCGATCGGCGATCGGCGGGATACTGGCGAGGTGGAGGAGGCCTTGGACCCTGATGCCGAAGAGCTGCTCGCCCACGCCGCCCAGGTCCGCCAGCTCGCGCGGCGGCTCCTGCGCGACCCGCACGCCGCGCAGGACGCGGAGCAGGCGACTTGGCTCGCCGCGCTCGAGCACGGACCGGCGCCGGGACGTCCGGCGGGGCCTTGGCTCGCACGAACGCTGCGGAACTTCGCGTGGAGGGGCCTTCGGACGGGCGCGCGCCGGCGAAGCCGCGAGGAGGCGGCTGCGCGCGCGGAAGCCGTGCCGTCGGCCGCGGAGCTGTGCGAGCGTGCCGAGCTGCACCGCGAGCTGGTCGAGGCCGTGGTCGGGCTCGAGGAGCCGTTTCGCAGCGCGATCCTCTTGCGCTACTTCGAGGGATTGCCGCCGCGCGAGATCGCGCGAAGGCTCGGTGTGCCCGTGCGCACGGTCCAGAGCCGGCTGGCGCGCGGGCTCGAGCGGCTGCGGGCTCGGCTCGTGCGGCGCCACGGCGGGCACGGCGCCTGGCTGCTCGCGTGGTCGGGCTTGCGCAGGCCGGTCGCGGCGCCGGTGGCAGTCGGTGTGGCGGGGGTCGTGCTCGTGAGCACGAAGATGAAGATCGCGGCGCTCGTCGCGCTCGTCGTCGCGCTCGCGGCGATCCGCATCGCGTGGCGCTGGGGTGATCCCGCCACGCCCGCGGGCTCGGCCGGCGCTGCGGCTCCGGTCGATCTCGTGTCGGTCGAGAAGGAGCGCGAGCCGGAGTCGCGCGTGGACGCGGACGACGCGCAGCGCCGCCCGGTCCGGGCGCCGCCCGCGGATCTCCCCGCGGCGCCGGAGATCGTCGACACGACGCTGCGCGGCTTCGTGGTCGACACGCGCGGCTCGCCGGTTCAAGGCGCGCTCGTGGAGGCGCTCGTGCACCCGCTGGCCGGGACGGAACTCAGGTCCTTCGATTTCGAATCCAAGCTGTCGACCCGCGTGCTGGCGAACGCCACGAGCGGAGAGGACGGGTCCTTCGAGCTCGACCTGGAGCGCGACCGCCCGGTTCACCTGCGCGCCGGCGCAAAGGGCTTCGGCCAGGCGTTCGCCCGCGACCGCCGCGCGGGCCAGGAGGTGACGCTGGTGCTGAAGGATCCCAGCGTGCTCTCCGGTCGCGTCTCCCGCGCCGAGGGCGGTGATCCCGTTGCCGGCGCCCTCGTGTGGGTGCGCCACGGCGAGGGGATGGAGTTCGAGAGCGAGTCGCGGACCGATCTCTCCGGCGAGTGGCGCTCGGAGGGCCTCACGCCGGGCACGGTCGGTCTGATCGTCGTTCCTGAGCACCAATCGCCAACGCGCTACGAAGAGCTCCTCCTCGGGGCCGGCCAGGAGCGGCGCCACAACGTCGAGGTGGTCTCCGGCATGACGATCCACGGCCACGTCCGCGATGCCGTCTCCGGCGCTCCGATCGAGGGCGCCGAGGTCAGCGCCTGGAGCTTCCTGCGCAAGAACGTGCTCACCGACGCGGGCGGTGCCTATCGCATCGAGGGCGTGAAGACGTGGCAGATGTCGGAGGTCTGCGCGCGCGCTCCCGGATACGGCCGCAGCGAGAAGTCTGCAGGGGCGATGGAGGGCACGGTGGAGCTCGATTTCGATCTCGCGCCGGGCCTCCGCGCGGTCGGTCGTGTCGTCGGACCCGCAGGCGAGCCGGTCGCGGACGCCTACGTGGCGGCCATCGCGTTCGGCGGGGAGCCGGGGCTCTCGCGAAGGGACTGGATCGCCTCGCGCACCGGCGCCGACGGCGCCTTCGAGCTCCAGCCCCTGCGCCGGGACCTGCCGCACACGTTGATCGTGCGCGCCGAAGGGCTGTCGACGCGCCACTGCGAGTTCCCGGAATCGGAGTCGGCGCTGGAGGTGGTCGACTTCGGTGAGGTGAAGCTCGGGGTGCCGGCGAGCATCGAAGGCGTGGTCGTCCTCGCCGAGGGAAGCCCCATTCGAGGCGCCCTCGTTTTCGCGCAGGCTTCCAATCGCCAGGCCTCCCGTGCCGCTTTTCCTGACGAGCGCGTGGTCGTAACGGACGAGATCGGGCGCTTCCGGCACCAGGATCTGCCCGGCGGCACCCATTACGTGTGGGTCGAGGCACCGGGCTACGGACTCGCCCCGGAACCCTTGCGGGTCGACCTCGAGGATGGCGAGCATCGCGGCGGCCTGCGAATCGAGTTCCCGCGCGCGCTCTCGATCTCCGGCAGGGTCATCGGGCCGGACGGCGAGACCTTCTCCGACATCCACGTCCAGCTCCACGGCGGAGCGGGGACGGGTCCGCGCCCTCGAACGGCTCACGACGGCAGCTTCGCCTTCCACGGTGTCACACCAGGAACGTACTGGCTCACGGCGGAGGCGCCGGCCGCGCGGCCCGAGGGCGCACGGCCACTCGGTCGCGGGATCCTTACGGATGTCCCGGCCGGCAGCGGGGGCTTGGAGCTCGTCCTGCCGCACCTCGTCGAGATCACCGGCCTCGTGGTCGATGCTCAGGGAGCGCCGGTCGAGCACGCGCTGGTCAGCGTCGCGGGCAAGCTCCGGCATGTCGTCTCCGGGACCGGCCTCACCGGCCCAACGGGCACCTTCCGCCTGGAGGTTCCCGAGGGCGCGCGGCTCGACTTGTGGGCGCAACGTATGGAACCGAAGCCGGGCACTCGGCTCGGCAGGGCGCCCTTGGATTCTCCCGCCGCGACCGCGCCGGGCGTCGCCGCGGGCAGCACCGGGATCGTGCTTCGCTTGCCGTGAACGGACCCCAGGGTCTCGCCAAACGGCGGGATCCGGCGGGGACCGCGTTCGTCGAAGTGCGCTACACGCGCGCCAAGTGACGCCGGCCGCGCCGTCCTAGCTGGTCGCCTCCACGGTCGCTTTCTGGAGTCTCCGCGCTCGTGCCCGATCGCGGTCGGGTGCCCAGTCAGGAGCTCGGAGCACCGCGCGCGCCTTCGCCAGCGCCCTCAACTCCAGCCGGTGAGCGCGCTGGGGATCCATCCCGAGACGGCGCGCGATCTCGCTCGGGCGGAAACCCTCGCCGCGCTGCTCGAGCACGTTCAGGAACCTCCCTGGGAGGCGCCCTTCCAGTCTGTCCATCGTCTGCTCCCGCTCGACCCGCTCGTCCGGCGGGAGCTCCCGCGACGCCAGATGCCTCTGCAGTCGCCGGCGGCGCTTGCGCCAGCCTAGGTCTTGCTCGAGCAGGTCGTGTTCCAGGTGATTTCGTACCGATCGCGAGGCGGCCCGGTTTTCCAGGGCCAGGAGATCCTGGCAACCGACCGGGCTCTCGCGCAGCGTGAGGAACATCTTGGCGGCTTCCGGCCAGGCAGAGCCATAGCGACGGCGCAGCATCTCGGCGGCCGCGATCCACGCTTCGCTCAGGATCTCCTCGGGCTCCAGCGTCATCCGAGGATGCGACGCGGCGAAGCGCAGTGCGCACCAGAACCATGCGGGCAAGGCGCTGGTCGGATCGTCGCCGAGCATGGACTGCCGCAGCCGCTCCGCGGCGTTCCAGTCCAAGAGCTCACCCGTCCAGGGATCGCGCACCGGCCGGAAGCGGCCGGACCCGTGCTGGCCGGAGGTCCGGGCCACGACCGGCGGAGGAGCGGGCGCTCGCGCCTGCAGCGCCGTTGCCGAGCTCCGCACCGTCCGGCTCACATCCGCCTCCCTGGTCGGAGCAGGATAGCGCGATCTCGGCAGGAGCCGCGCGGATTTCGTTTGCAGGGCGGGCCGGCCGGCGGCATATCCCTCTTCCGGCGACGCGCCTCCCGGGGCGCTCATCCGCGGTCCCGGGCGCGGCGCCCCAGCTCAGGGGGAGGTGTTCCGTGAGACTCATGCGAATTCCGCCGTGGCTCCAGCGCGCCGCGGGAGGCGCAGCGGCCGTGGCGGTCGTCATCATCGTCGTCGGCATCATCGTCATCCTGCTGATCGTCGACTACACGCTCTCGCCCGACAGCGTGTCGCTGGAGGGCCCTTCGGCGATCGCCGAGGGCGCGTCGGGCAACTTCACGATCAAGGTCGCGTTCGGCGACACCTCGAGCTCCGACCGGACGATGGAGATCCTGGTGTACGAGGACGACCGGGTCGGCAACGACCTGCTGGCCAAGACGCTGCTCACCGTCCGATCGGGGTCGAAGGAAGGGACGGCCTCGGTGAGCTTGAAGTGCAGCGGCGGCCTGGAAGGACCGGAGGGGCGTTCGTCCACCGAGGACCCGTATCACGTCTTCGCGATGTACGACCGTTTCTTCCCGCTGACGAACGTCGACAGCGCCAACGTGACGGTGCGCTGCGGAGCCGAGGAGGGTGGGAGTAACGAGGAGAGCGGGAACGGAGGCGGTTGAGGAGCTCGCCCGCCGACCCCGAGGGCGAGGACGGCGGCGCCCGGGGTACGATCCGGCCCCATGAGACCCCACTTCCTCATCTTGGCGCTCGCGGCCGTCTCGTCCGCCTGCTCGACCGCGCCCACCAACATGGACTCGCCCGACGACGCCACGATCGCCTGCACGCTCGAGCCCGACGAGTTGAGTGCCCGCCGGGAGCAGCTCCTCCCCGGCCGGATGCGGCGTGCCGAGCAGGTCACCGACCTGCAAGACGGCGTGCGGATGGAGTTCAAGTCCAGTCCGGGCCTGCTGGCGGAGCTTGCCGGCATCATCGACTCGGAGCGGACGTGTTGCAGCTTCCTGCGGTTCCATCTCACGGCCGAGCCGGGCACCGGGCCGGTCACCTTCGAGGTGACGGGCCCGCCGGGGACGCGCGAGGTGCTGCGCTCCCTGTGACCGATCAGCCGCCGCGCGGCGCGAAGGCGATGACCGCCATGCCCGCGAGCGTCAACCCGACCCCGATCGCGTCCCAGCGGTCCGGCCGGGTCCCTTCGACCCACCACATCCAGAGCACCGCCACCGAGACGTACACCCCGCCGTAGGCCGCGTATGTCCGCCCGGCCCCGAGGGTGGGGTGAAGGCTCAGGAGCCAGGCAAAGGCCGCCAGCGCAGCCGCCGCCGGGAGCAGGAGCCAAGGGCTCCCGCCGCGCCGGAGCCAGAGGAACGGCAAGTAGCAGCCGACGATCTCGGTGAGGGCGGTGCCAATGAACAGGGCGATGGTGCCGAGCATGCTCGGAATCGTGACATGCGAGGCGGATCAAGTGGACAACCCTGCCGGCGGGGAGGGCTAGGGACCGCCGTAGGGCAACCCCCGCGCCGGGCTCGTTGCGTTCGATGCCATGCCGCTCGTTCCCGGGCTCCCCCCTAGGCAGCCCGGCGTCCAGGGAATCGATTCCGCTGCGTTCGATTCGCGGCGCAGTGGGATAGAAGAAGGCGGAGCACGACGTGACGCCCACGGGTCCCTCGCTCGAGGTGCTGCTCGCGAACGCGGGCTGGATGCGCCGCTTGGCGCGCAGGCTCGCGAGGGACGAGGGCGAGGCCGAGGACCTCGTCCAGGAGACGTGGCTCGCCGCGCTGCGCCGCGGGCCTGGCGAGGAGCCGCCCGCGAGCTGGCTGGCCCAGGTCTTGCGCAACCTGGCGAGCAAGGCCGAGCGCTCCAGGCGCCATCGACGTTCCCGAGAGGCGCTCGCCGCCCGGCCCGAGAAGCTGGCGTCGACCGCCGAGCTCTATGAGCGCGCGCGGCTCCAGCGCGAGCTGGCGAGCGCCGTGCTCGAGCTGGGCGAGCCCTACGCGTCCACGATCCTCCTGCGCTACTTCGAGGGCCTGCCGCCGCGCGCGATCGCGCGCCGCCAAGGCGTCTCCATCTCTACGGTCAAGACCCGTTTGGCCCGCGGCCAGGAGCGGCTGCGCGAGCGGCTCGAGCGCGAGCACGGAGGCCGCGAGGCGTGGCTCGCCGCCTTGGTTCCCCTCCTGTACCCAGCCAGCGCGCCGGACGCGACGCTCGGAAAGCTGCTCGTGAACGCGAAGCTGAAGCTCGCCGTCGCCATGGCCGTGGCGTTGGCGGTGGCCATGATCAGCTTGCTGGCGGTGCGCTTGCCGTGGAGACGCATTTCCGAGCTGGCGGTCTCCGCGACGGGTTCGCTGTCGGACGCGGCTCCGACCCGGAGAACCGTCGCGGATCCGCCTCTGTCCGGCTCCCCATACGGGCCGCTCCTGCCTGGACGGCTCTTTTCCCAAGCCACAACACGAGGACATCCCATGACACTCTCTGACACGCCTTTGAATCGCACGCTGGCCACCCGCTCGCTCTGGTGGACATCGGTGGCGATGGTCCTATCGCTCGCCGCACTTCCCGCAGCGGCGCAGAACCAGCTCTGGATCGACCAGCTCGGGACGAGCTCCAGCGACGGGGCGCATGCCGCCGCGCCGGACGGGTCGGACGGAATGTACGTGGGCGGCAACACCGGCGGCAGCCTCGGCGGGCCGAACGCGGGCTACTCAGACGCCTGGCTGGCGCGCTACGACAGCGCTGGAAGCCAGCTCTGGATCCGACAGCTCGGGACGAGCCTCCAAGATGGGGTGCACGCCGCAGCGCCGGACGGGTCGGGCGGCGCGTACGTCAGCGGCTGGACCTACGGCAGCCTCGGCGGACCGAACGCGGGCCATCAGGATGCATGGCTAGCGCGCTACGACAGCGCGG
>DATKBQ010000265.1:0-2454 GCA_035546375.1 Planctomycetota bacterium
GGCGGGTCCGGGTCAGCGCGCGCCCGACCGGTCCGACCTGCGCCGGGTCGCGCGCGACGGGCTCGCCCACCTGCACGACCTGGGCTACCTGCGCGACCACCCGCTGGCTGGGCTGGCCGCGGTCGCCGCAGGGCTGGACGCGGCCGAACGCGGGCAGGCGCTGCGGCGCCGGCTGCTCACCGCCGTCGACGAGCTGCGCGGCCCACCAGACGCGGCGGCGCCGGCTCACGTCCGCCGACGCCACGAGCTGCTGCGCCTGCGCTACGTCGAGGCGCTCGACGTCGAGCGGGTCCGGCGCGCGCTCGCGATCAGCCGCAGCCTCTACTTCCGCGAGCACGGGCAGGCGCTGGACGCGGTCGCCGCGAGACTGAACGGGCTGTTCGACCTCGCCGCCCGGGATGGCCGCGCCCCCCGCGAGCGAGTGGCTCCGCTGCTGGCCCCGCCCGGCGAGCGCGGCGGGTCGAGGGGGAACCTGCCCGCCCAGCTCACCAGCTTCGTCGGGCGCGAGGAGGAGCTGGCGGTCGTGGCCGACCTCGTCCGGGCCAACCGGCTGGTCACGCTCACCGGCACGGGTGGGTGCGGCAAGACGCGCCTGGCGATCCAGGCCGCGGGGTCGCTGGCCGGCGCATTTCCGGCCGGCGCCTGGTTCGTCGACCTCGCCCCCGCCGGCGACGAGGCCTCGGTGCCACGGGCGCTCGCCGGCGCGCTGGGGATGGTGGCGCTGCGCGAAGCGCCGGGGCTATCGTCGGTCGACGCCCTGGTCGAGGCGCTGGGCGGGGAGCCCCGCCTGCTCTTGTTCGACAACTGCGAGCATCTGGTCGACGCCTGCGCCCGGCTCGCCGAGGACCTGCTGCGGGGCTGCCCGCGGCTCACCGTCCTGGCGACCAGCCGCGAGCTGCTCGGCGCCCGAGGCGAGGTCGCCTGGCGCGTCCCGTCGCTCGGCGTGCCGCCCGCGGCGGACCCTGTTGCGCCGGCGACGGCCGAGCAATTCGCGGCGGTGCGGCTGTTCCGCGAGCGTGCGCAGGCGGCCCGGCCCGACTTTGCACTGACCGACGCTAACACCGACGCGGTCGCCAGGATCTGCCGCCGCCTGGACGGCATCCCGCTCGCCCTCGAGCTAGCGGCGGCGCGTACCCGGGTGCTCTCGGTCGAGCAGATCGCCGAGCGGCTGGACGACCTGTTCCAACTACTGGCCGGCGGGGCGCGCACCGCGCTGCACCGGCAGCAGACCCTGCGCGCGACCCTGGACTGGAGCCACGGCCTGTTGTCGGCGCAGGAGCGGGCGCTGCTGCGTCGGCTGGCGGTCTTCGCCGGCGGCTTCACACTCGAGGCCGCGGAGGGCGTCTGCGCCGGCGCCTTCGGCGTGGAGAGCACCTCACCCGAGGCTCGGACCGTGCTCGACGTGCTGGTGGCGCTCGCCGACAAGTCGCTCGTCGTCGCGGACGGGCTCGACGCCGCGGTGCGCTACCGCTTGCTCGAGACGGTGCGCCAGTACGCCGCCGAGAAGCTGGCCGAAGCGGGCGAGATCGCCGACGCGCGCGAGCGCCACCTGGTCTGGTTCCTGGCGCTGGCCGAGCAAGGCGAGCCCGGGCTGCGCGGCCCGGACGCGTCGGCCTGGGAGCAGCGGTTCGTGGCCGACCACGACAACCTGCTGGCCGCGCTCGACTGGGCGATCGCCCAACGCGATGGCGACCGGGCTGTCCGGCTCGCGGCCGCTCTGGGCTTCTTCTGGATGGAGCGCGACCACTTGATCGACGCGGCGCGGCTGATCGCCGCGATCGAAGTCCACCAGACCGAGGCGGCGCCAACGCCCGCCCTTGCGCGCACGTTGGCCTGGGCGACGCACATCAGCTTCCGTCGAGCCGAAACGGACACCGCCCGTGCCCTCGCGGAGGGATGCCTTGCGTCCAGCGGTGTCATTGGCGATCCCCTGGCGGTTTTAATCGCTCGGCGCGTGCTCAGCCTTTCCGCCCAGCATCGAGCCGATGGTGCGCCGGACGTGCCCGCGGACGAGGCGCTGACGACGATGGGCTCGGCGGACGATCGCTGGGCGACCGCCTTCGCGCTCCGGACCCGGGGGATCGAGCTCCACTTCCAGGGCCACACCGAGACCGCTCGCGGGGTCTTCGACGAGGGGCTCGCCTTGGCCCGTCTGATCGGCAGCCGTTCCCTGGTCGCGTGGTGCCTCGAGTTCTTGGGCGTGTGCGCGTACTTCCTCGGCGACCTGGACGAGGTCGAGCGGCGCTTCCACGAGAGCCTCGACGTGTTCCGGGCGCTGGGAGCGTCGGTGGGGATCGCGCGCGTTCTGCGCGACCTCGCACGCGTCGCGCTCGCCCGGGGTGACCTGGACCAGGCGTTCGATCTACTGCGGGAGAGCATCGACCGGCACCGGCGTGTCGGATGGATGCTCTCGATCGTGTATACGCTCGAAACGGTCGCTGGCCACGCCGCCCT
>DATKBQ010000266.1:0-5062 GCA_035546375.1 Planctomycetota bacterium
GGCGAGAAGGCGAACCCGCTGGTCACGCCCGAGGGCATCAAGCCCGAGTGGTACTTCTTGCCGACCTACCAGTTCCTGAAGTACCTGCCCAAGCAGCTCGGGCTCGCGCTCTCGGCGCTGCCGCCGCTGATCTTGCTCCTCTGGCCGTTCCTCGACCGCTCGCGCTGGCGCCGGGCCTCGAAGCGGCGGCTCAGCGTCGCCATCGGCCTCGCCGCGCTCGCGTTTTCGATCCTCCTGGGCGTGCTCGGCCACCTGTCCGAGTCGGAGATCGAGCTCTTCGGCAGGACGTGGAGCTTCGACATGTACGGCGTGCCGCACGCGGCGAGCGGCGGCTAGGGCACCGCCTATCCCTTGCGCGCGGCCAGCGCCTGCTCGATCAGCTTCTGGACCGCCGATTCCATCTCGTCGACCCACTCCTCGCCGAAGTCGCGCTCCAAGAGGTCGCGCTCACTGAACTCGTAGCGGCCCGAGCGGGGGTCGAAGTCGAACTGGTAGTCGTGCTCGCTGCCGTCGTCCTCGGTCACCATGACCAAGACAATGTTGTTCGGCGCGTCGAGCTCGCAGCGGAAGCTGGCCATGGTTTCTAGCGGGTGGGTGTTCGGAAAGGGGACGAGGGATGCCCAGGCTACTGCCCGCGGAGCCGGTCGAGAAGGGCCGGCTCGCCATCGCCGGCGACTCGCTGCTGGATCTCCGCGGCCTCACGGCGGCGTGAACTCGAAGGCATCCGGCGCAAGGTCGACGCTCAGGTCCGGCCGGTAGGTCGTCTCCTCGTAGGCTTCGAATGGCGTCACCTCCCTACGCGCATATTCGACGATCGCTCCGGCCTGATCGCCGAATGCCCCGGGCTTGGCTTCCACGTGCCGGGCGAACTGGCGACGATGGGCCTCGATGAATCCGGCCGTGAAGTTGGTCCGCTCCACGATCCTCAAGATGAGCGATGAGGCCGCATCGATCCAGTAGGAGGACACTTGGTTGGGATAGACCGAGAAATCGATCCGGATGCAGTCGTGTCCATTCCAGCTCTCGCGAATCAACGCCGATACCGCCTCGGCGGGAGGCAGGGACGATCGCAGCTCGGTCGTGCCGATCAAGAGCGAGGGAATCGTGCACGACGATCCCTTGGATACTCCTGCTGCGGCTCCAATGGCAGCCTCGATCGATCTCCCGATCTCGACCTCGGGCCGGAGTGTCCACCAGCTTCGCGTGAGACCTTCCTCCGACCAGATCACGTAGTGCTCCCACTTCTCTTCGGAACCGCCGGTCATCCCGCGGAACTCGAAGCGAAAACGGTCAGGGCGTTGGAAGACAGTGGAGAAAGGCTGGCGGGCGGTATTTCTCAATTCCAGCGGCGGTTTGCCGACGATTGTCGACACGACATCGCCGTCGTCCCGATACGAGCGGCACGACGCGTACACGTTCGCGACGTTCGAGAGCACTTCCGCGATCGAGGGCTCGCTCATCGTCCAGGGTCCTAGCGCGGTTGTTCGAGCCACGGGCGCTCGTCGGGCTGCAAGCCGGCGCCGCGCAGGCGACCGATCACCCGCGCGATGCCGCGCGAGCCGAGCACGAGCCACAGGCCGAGGGTGACGCGCAGCGCGGAGGCGATGAGCCCGGTGCCGAAGCGATCGACCAACGGGACGGGGTACAGCTCCGGAGCGGAGGACCATGCGTAGCCGACGAAGTTCACCAGCTCTGGCACGGAGCGCACCAGGTCGAGCACGCCGATCAGCACGAGGCCGAAGGCAAGCCAGGCTCCGGGTGCAGCCGGCGAGCTCGGCGCCGGCTCCTCGCCCTTGGGGACGAGCCGGGAGCCGATGGCCTCGGAGAAGCGCAGGAGCAGCAACGCCGCCACCATCGGGAACGCCAGCAGGGCCAGGTGGCTCCACTGGTTCCAATCGCTCGCGGGAAGCCCCGCTTCGGGATCCAGCGCGAAAGCGATCCAGTTGTGGAGGAACGACGCGAAGAAGAAGATCGATTCCACGAGCAGGTAGACCGCGATCAGCCTGCACGCGAGCACGGCGAAGTCCCGGCGGTTCACGGGCACCTCCTGGGGTGGGATTCGCGAGCCTACCACGAACCCCGATTACACCGTGACATCGCGCTCCATTCGTGAATAATCCGAGGCTCCTCCCTGGCTGCCACGGAACGACATGGAGTACCTCGACGCCACCTACTACGACAACTCGATCCGCCAATGGCTGATCGCGCTCGCCGCCGTCCTGCTCGTCACCATCGGCCTCGGGATCGTCCGGCACTGGGTCATGGCGCGCTTCGGCAAGCTCGCCGCGCGCACCGGCACCACCTGGGACGACCTGCTGATCGACTTCCTGCGGCGCACCAAGGGCCTCTTCCTGCTGATCGTCGGGCTCTACGCAGGAACGCTCTTCCTGGCCCTCGACGAGCGCGTCCGCGGCTTGTCGCGCGGCGTGCTGTTCATCGCCGTCATCATCCAGGCGGGCCTGTGGGCCAGCACGGCGATCCGCTTCCGGCTCGAGGACTACCGCAAGCGCCGGCTCAAGGACGATCCCTCCGGGGTCATGACCATGGCCGCGATCGGGTTCATCGCCCAGATCGTCCTGTGGGTGATCGTCCTCCTGCTCGTGCTCGACAACGCGGGGGTCGAGGTCACGCCGCTGATCGCCTCGCTGGGCGTCGGCGGCATCGCGGTCGCGCTCGCGGTCCAGAACATCCTCGGCGACCTCTTCGCCTCGCTCTCGATCGTGCTCGACAAGCCGTTCGTCATCGGCGACTTCCTGATCATCAACGATTTCCTCGGCAGCGTCGAGTACATCGGGCTCAAGACGACCCGCCTGCGCAGCCTCTCCGGGGAGCAGATCGTCTTCTCCAATGCCGATCTCCTGAGCAGCCGGATCCGCAACTACGGCCGCATGTTCGAGCGGCGCGTCGTCTTCTCCGTCGGCGTGACCTACGGTACGCCCAAGGAGAAGCTCGAGCGCATCCCGCGCATCATCCGCGAGCTCGTCGAGGCGCAGCCCAAGACCCGCTTCGACCGCTCCCACTTCAAGGAGTACGGCGACTCCTCGCTGAACTTCGAGACCGTCTACTACGTCCTCGCGCCCGAGTACAACACGTACATGGACATCCAGCAGGCGATCAACCTCGGGATCTACGAGCGCTTCGGGGCCGAGGGGCTCGACTTCGCCTTCCCCACGCGCACGCTGCACATCGTGCAGGAGGAGACCGAGGAGGCGGGCGAGCTCGCTGCGCCCCGCCCCGAGCTGCCTGCGAGCGCCTTCCGCGCGCCGCGACCGTAATTCCTCTGCAGGGATCCGGCGCCGACCTGGACAGGCCTGGCGCGCGGGTCGAACATCGACCGCGAGGCGGCGATGATCGACCGAGCGCGACGAACGGGCGGCCTGCTGATCCTGGCGCTGGCGCCTGCGCTGGCGCTCGGCTTGGGGGCCTGCGCGAGCTGGAAGCCGGCGCTGACGGCGCGCTCGTGGACGCTCTACGTCAAGCCGGGCTCCGCCGTCGACCTGGCGCGGCTGCACGCCTCGCTGGAGCCCGCCTTCGCCGCCGTCGAGGAGCGCATGGGTCCCTTCGAGCGCCGCGTGCGCGTCCACGCCTGGGACGGCGACCTCGAGCCACGGGCCGGCCTTCCCGACGCGCCCGGCGCCGGCGCGGGCGAGATGCAGGAGGTGCCCGGGATCGGCCCTGCCCGCGTGCGCGCCTTCCACGTTCGCGCCTCCCCGCGCCCGTTCTCCGCGAGCGGGGTGTTCCTGGGCACCACCGACACCGGCACCGCCGTGCACGAGCTGGTCCACGCCCGGCTGGCCGAGCAGGGCGCGAGCGTCCCGCTGTGGTTCGAGGAGGGCCTCGCCTCGCTCTACGGCGACGGCGTCCTCTTCGAGGGCCGCTGGACGGTCGACGGGCTCGCCTGCTGGCCGCTGCGCGAGCTGCGCGCCCTGAGCCTCCCCGATGCCGAGCTGGCGCGGCTCCTCTCGCTCGATGCCCGCGATCGCTACGACGCGCGCGAGAACCTGCTCGTGCACTTCGTCGGCTGGGCGATCGTGTTCGAGCTGCAGCGCGAGGCCCCCGGCGCGGACTGGCGAGCCTGGCACCGCGCCTTCGGTGAGCTGGCCGCGCGCGAAGGCCAGCTCGGCGCGGCGCGGCGCCTGCTCGAGCGGGCGATCGCTCCCCAGACCGAAGCCGAATGGCTCGCGCGCCTCGCCGACCCCGATCCGGCCCGGCGCCTCGCCGCCGCCAAGGGCCTGTGGAAGCTGCGCTCGCCTGCCGCGGTCGACCGCCTCTTGGAGGCGCTCCGGGAGGAAACCCACCGCGAGGTGCGCGTGGGCATGGCGCTCAACGCCCTGCTCTCGACCAGCGAGCTGCGCCTGGGCTACCCGCGCTGGCGCCACTTGGCCTCGCTGGCCTTTCCCGCGCTGCGGGATCCGGGCGTGGAGGACCCCGCCGAGCGGGAGGCCGCCCTCGCGCTCAGCTCGGCCCTGCGCGGCCGCCGCGGCTCCGCGGGCCGCTCCCAGGCCGCCTTCGACGCGCTGACCCGCCTCTGGGAGGAATGATCGGCGGCGAGTCCCGCAAGCGGCGGGACGATTCGCCCCGGCGCCCGCTCGCAGCGGGGCGAGCGATTCAAGAGGATGCAAGGCGTGAAAGCCGACGCGCCGCACGGGACGTGGCACGCGAAGCTGGACGAGGATCGCACGCTCGAGCTCGAGCTGCGCGGCCGGCCGGACCCGGAGGAGGCGGCCTCAGTCTGGCGAGCGGTGCTCGCGGCGCAGCGCCGGCGGCCGCGCTCCGTCGTGGTCGACGCGGCGGGCCTGGAGAGCCTGGACGCATCGACGCTTGCGCTGCTCCTCGAGCTGCGGCGCAACGAGCTCTCCGGCGGTCCGCCGCTCGAGATCCGCGGTCTGGCGAGCGAGCTGCGCGAGGAGCTCGAGCGCCACCCGCCCCCGGCCGAGCTGGGGCCGGAGGCCGCCGCCGTCCGCCCGCGCCGCGCCGTGGAGCGCCTCGGCCGGGTCGCGGCCGGCGTCGTGCGCGAGGCGCGCGCGCAGGTCGCGTTCGCCGGCGAGCTGGCCGCCGGCTT
>DATKBQ010000267.1:0-4419 GCA_035546375.1 Planctomycetota bacterium
CGCGGCGGCGAGCGGCGCCTCGCCCCCGGCTCGCGTCGCAGCGATCTTCTCGAGGAGCTCCAGTGCGCCCGCCTCGTGCAGCGCGAGCGCGCGCCCGGGGGAGCCGCCGCTCGCGCGCGCCCGGGCCTGCGCGTGCGGGCCGTCCAGGCCGTGCGCGGCGAGCACCGCTTCGACTTCCGCGCGCGCGAGCGGCTCGAAGGCGAGGCGCGTGCAGCGGCTGAGGACCGTCTCGAGCAGCGCCTCGGGCCGCGAGGTCTCGAGCACCCACAGGACGCCCACGCCGGGCTCCTCGAGCATCTTGAGCAGCGCGTTCTGGGCCTCGTCGGAGCTGTGGCGGATGCGCTCCATCTCGCGCACGACCACGACGCGCCAGGGCCCCTCCGCCGCCTTGAGCGAGAGGAAGTCGCGCACGTTCGGGCCGCTCTCCTCCTCGTCGGGTCGCCGCACCAGGCGAGCGATCTTGATGTGCTCCTCGTCCTCGGCCACCGGGTCGAGGACGAAGACGTCGCGGTGCGAGCCGGCGGCGAAGCGCTTGCACGGGCCGCAGACGCCGCAGGGACCCTCGCCGGACTCCACGCGCCGCCGCTCCGCGCAGAAGAGTCCGGCGGCGAACCAGCGCGCGGCGGCGAACTTGCCGATGCCCGCGGGCCCCTGGAAGAGCAAGGCGTGCGGCAGCGTGCCGGCCGCCGCGGCGCGCCAGAGCTTCCCGACGAGCGTGTCGTGGCGCAGCGGCCGCGGCGGCGCGCCGGCGACGGCTTCAGCCGCGGGCACGGCGCACCTCCGCCAGGATCGCCTGCTCCACCTCGTCGGGAGATCGCGAGCCGTCGACGATCGCGGTGGCGGGCGCGAGAGCGGCGTAGCGGCGGAACCCCTCGGCCACGCGCCGCTGAAACTCGAGCCCCTTGTCCTCGATCCGATCGCGCGCGTGCGCGCGCCGCAGCGCGGCGAGATCCGGTGCGATGTCGATCACGACCACGAGGTCGGGCCGCGGCTCGCCGGCCCAGGTCCAAAGTAGCTCCAGCACTCGAGTCTCGTCCAGGCCGCCGGCGACGGCCTGGTAGGCGAAGGTCGAGGCGTGGAAGCGCTCGCACACCACGTGGCGGCGCTCGCGCAGGGCCGGAACGACCTGCTCGTCGAGCAGTTGGCGGCGCGCGGCGGCGAAGAGCAGGACCTCGACCTCGCTCGAGAGCGCGTGCTCGCGCGAGAGCAGGAGCTCGCGCAGGCGCTCGCCCACCGCGGTGCCGCCGGGCTCGCGCAGGTGGAGCGGCGGGGCGGCGGACTCGCTCGCGAGGGCGCGCACGAGCCGCGCCGCCTGCGTGCTCTTGCCGCAGCCGTCGATGCCGTCGAGGACGATGAAGAGCGAATCCGAGACGCTCACGCGAGCATCGTAGGATGAATCCCGAGGCGGCGTAAGGACGGCCCCGTGGGCTCGGGTCGGCCCGTTTCAGGCCCCGGGGAGCAGGGAACGCGTCCTCGCGCTCAGCCGCCCTCGTTGCGGTACAGCCAGACGAAGAACGCCTCCTTCTCGCCAAACGTCAGCGGGTCCAGCTCCGCTTGCAGTGCGGAGCGCTTCTCGGAGAGCGACCTCAGCTTGGCGCCGCGTGCCGCCAACAGCTCCTTGCGCTTCTCCCGGGCGGCGCCCTCGTCGAGGCCCTCCACCTCCGCGCTGACGGCCCTGTGGACCGCCAGCACCTCGGCCTGCACGTTCTCGAGCTCGGCGCGCAGCTCCTTCGCACGGGCCGTCTCGGCCTCCGTCAGCTCGCGCGGCTCGCTCTCCCAGTGGGCGCGCCCGCCGACGAGGAGATCGAGGTCGCCGTCGCCGTCGATGTCGGCCACGTCGGGGTAGAGCCCTTCGTCCGGGCGCGTCGGCTCGCTCGCGCCGCCGCGGCTGGGCGGCACGAGCGCTTGCGGCGAGTCGAGCTCGGGCGCGCCGGCCTTGCCCGCGTTCCTGTACAGGTAAACCCCGCCCTCCTTGCCCTCGCCGACGCTGCCGCAGACCAGGTCGGTGAGCCCGTCCCGGTCCCAGTCGACCAGGCGCATCGTCTCCAGCCTGCCCGGCACGACCAGCGGGCCGGCGCCCTGCTGCAAGGCCACGTTCACGCCCGCGAACTTCGGCTCGCCAGGCTTCCCCTCGTTCACGCGCAGGTAGATGCGGCCCGTCTTGTAATCGCCGAGCAGGAGGTCGTGGTCGCCGTCGCCGTCCCAGTCGAAGGCAACCGCCGACGTGCCCTGGCCCGTGGGAATCTTCTCCCCCGCCGCGTCGCAGCGAGTGGTCGTCTCCCACTCCTCGCTCTCGTAGTTCCAGAACTGGTTCAGCAGGATGCGCTTGCCCTCGGCATCGAGGATGTGCTCCGGCTGCTCGAAACCCTTCTCGGTCCCGTAGGCGACGTGCGGCGAGCCGTCGAACGTCCCCGCCACGATGTCCACCCGGCCGTCGCCGTCGAAGTCCACGAACTGTGGACTCATGCCGATGCATCACCAGTTGGAGAACTTCAGCTCCTTGCCGTCCACCGCTTCGAGCGGCACCTCCGCCCCCCAGGCCGGCGGCCCGTCGCCTGCGATCCTCGTCGCGACGGTGATGCGCCCGAACAAGTCGCCGATGACGACGTCCGCCAGCCCGTCGCCGTTCATGTCCCGGAACACCGGCGACGGATACAACCGACCGACCCCCATCGGCTTGCTCCCGGCCATCACCCGGACGGGAGAAGCGAAGATCGCCGCGGGCTGGGCGGAAGCCGCCTCGGATGCTCGCGCATCCGGGGACTGCGCGTTCGCGAGCGACGCGACGAACAGACTGCACGCGAGCGCAGTCGCCACCTTGACCATCGGAAGTGCCATGACTGCTCCTTGCTTCCAGACCCTACCCGTACGCACTGCCGCACCCAGCCTACACACCCACGCGCGCCGCGAGAACCCAGGGTGCCTCACAGGGCTCCGTGGCCCATCAGTCCGCGCTGGCCCCCTCCCTTCGTCGGGCGACGCTGGAATACCACGTCGCCGGCATCGCCCTGGCGCGAGGACGTCGCCACTTTACCGCTTCCCGTCCCAGCCGATCGAGCGCTCTTCTCCCTGGGCGAGCGTCAGGCGCTGGGTCTTCAGGATCGAGCCATCGAGGTCACTCCAGCGGACCTCGATCTCGCCGGGAGGCACGGCAACCGTCCTCTCGGTCCCGCGCTCGATGCCATCGGCAAAGAAGGAAACGCCATCGACGCGGATCTCGTAGCCGCAATGGTCCTGGCCCGTGAAGCCGATGCGCAACCGAGCGCCCTGTGCGAGAACGAGATCGACCCCCTCGAGCGTCTGTCCCGCGCGTAGGACGAGCCCCACGCGGCGGCCGCACAGTCCATCGGCGGAGCGCGCGGCAAGGGCATAGGTACCGGGCGAGAGGCCTTCGAAGCTGAACGTTCCCTCGCTGAGTCTTATTACCCAGTGGTCTTCCCCTTCACCCGCGAGCAGCACTTCGCACCTCTGCGGCCTGCCGGCGGCATCGCTCGTGCGCCCGCGGATCGTGCCGCCCACGCGCAGATGAAGCACGAGGTCGGAGTCGCCCGCGCGAGCCGTCACGCCTTGGGAAGGTGCATGCTGACCCGCTCCGTCGGCCTCCATCACGTAGACGCCGGCGCAAAGCGGTCCGATGCGGAAGCGCCCGGCCTCGTTCGTGTATCCGCCCGAGTAGTCGAGCACCTGCGTCGCTGTGGCGGACACCGACACGGTCGGCGCCGGCCGCCCATCCGGATCGAGCACGGTGCCGCCCAGATAAAGTCCGCGATCGACTTGGATCACGACTTCATGCAGATCCGAGCCGGGCTCGACCTTAACGTGCTGCGCCAAGCCGACGATGGCATCGGACGTCTTCGCCGAATCATCGAAAGGCTCGTCGAAAGGAGGCCCGACGTGCCACGCACCGGGCGGGACGTCATCGAAGCGGAACCGCCCCGCGGAATCGGTGCGCGTCCGTGCCGCGGGCTCCTGGAGCGTGTAGATGCGCGCGGGAACTGGCCAAGTGGCAGCGATCCTCCACACATCGAGATCGACGACCGGCTGGCGTTCTCCGTCTTCCACGCGGCCGAGGATGGTGCTGCCCGAGCCGAGCCGGATCTCGACGCGTCTGCGTTCCCCGGCCTCGAGGGTGATGGGTTCGCCCTCGATGCGCCGGAGTCCGCTCCGGGGCTCGACGGCGAGCTGGAGCGGTACGCGCGGCGGCAGTTCCGCCAACTTGGCGATCCCGGAGACGTCGCTCTCGGCCGTCCACATGGGATCCTCGCCGCTGGAGGAGGACCACAGATCGTTGATCTGCTCCAGGTGATAGCCATCGGTCGTCAGCTCGACGTTCGCGCCCGCGAGGGGTGAGAAGCCGTCGAGCACGAGCACCTCGAGTGCCGCCGCCCGCGACAACCGAACCTCGAGCGCCTGCCCGGG